>NZ_JBAHUQ010000043.1 GCF_036689865.1 Magnetococcus sp. PR-3 | reverse complement strand
TTACCCGTAGTCTGTTTCTTACATGGGCCATTATGGGCCTTTGGCATGGGGCGGCCTGGACATTTGTTCTATGGGGTTTGCTGCATGCCATTTGGATTTTTGCGTATCGGAATGGACGCCAAGTCGTCAAACACTGGTCCTATCCCATACGCCATGTGGCGGGGTGGTTAATCACGCTACCTGTGGTCATGCTGAGCTGGATTCCCTTTAGGGCGGAAAGCCTGGAACAGACATGGACCCTTTATAGCCATCTTTTTCAACCCAGCCGCTATCTGTGGCTGGGTATGCGTGAAAACAACTATCTGGTCACAGCGCTGGTACTGCTGGGTTTTTTACTCAGCTATGGGGTCAGCCACCATATTTGGCCCTATCTGACACAACGTAGCTGGCCGATTATTCCAAAGATACTGGAGACCATCATGCTGGCTGTAATCATGGGTTTGGTCTTTATTTTTCTAAGACCCATCAGCCAGTTTATCTATTTCCAGTTTTAGTGGGGCCCTCCACATCATGAGGACTTACTACACTCTGCATAAAAGGATTCAAACTCCTCTTCCCAGAAGATCGGCTCAACCGCACCTTTCCAGCGTCCTTTAAAGGCATCCAACAGCCTTTCAGCAGGTGTTTGGTTATCCTCAACGGTAATAAACAGGGGATCGAGGAAAATGGATTCATCACACCCTTTGGCGTTACGTTGGGCCTGACGATGCAGGCTAGCCCGTGCAATCTCCAGAATAGAGAGACCCAAAGCACGGAAACTAATCCCTTCCGGTGTACGGGTCTGTAGCCCCAGACGGGGTGCTTCCAGGTGAATACGGTTCCGCTCCTCTGGCACCCAACGTTTAACCCGATCCCAGGCCGCCAATAGCGCGGCATCATCATGCAGCAGACCTTTCCATAACGCTGGCAGCGCACACAGTGTGCGGGAGTTACCAGCATCCGCACCACGCAACTCCATATAGTGCTTTAAGCGTACATCCGGGAACAGTGTGGACAGGTGGGTCTCCCAATCTGCCACCGTGGGGTACACACCCGGTTTAGCAGGGTGTTTACCCTCCAGATAGGCACGGAAAGGTATCCCACCGCCATGTCCATACACCCCATCTTCCAACAAGAACAACATGGGGCAGTCCAGGGCGTACTCCACATACCGGGCAAAACCAAAATCGTCATCAAACACAAACGGTAACCAACCACACCGATCTGGATCTGTAAAACGCCAGATCTCAGCCCGGTAAGAGAGAAAACCGTTGGGTTTGCCATCCACAAAGGGGGAGTTGGCAAATAGGGCGGTGGTCAGGGGTTGTAGTGCCATGGCCAGACGGAACTTGTTGATCATGTCCGTTTCACTGGCAAAGTCAAAATTGGCCTGGACCGTACAGGTACGGGCCATCATATCCAGACTTAAATGCCCTTTAGTGGGCAAATACTCACGCATAACCCGGTAACGCCCCTTGGGCATCCAGGGAATATCTTTAAAGGGCCATTTGGGCTGCACACCCAAACCGGTAAACGCGATATCCAGATCCCGACACACTTCACCAAGCTGGTTTAGGTGCTCATTAATCTCATCTTGGGTCTGGTGAATGGTACTTAAAGGAGCGCCTGAGAGTTCCAGTTGACCACCAGGCTCCAGGGTAACCGAAGCACCATCTTTGATCAGTGCAATCACATGACCGGCTTCCTCTACCCGTTGCCAGCCATAGCGGTCTGCCATGTTATGCAATAGGCGCCCAATACCCGCCTCCCCTTCATAGGGAATAGGCGTAAGGTCTCGCTTACGAAAGCCAAATTTTTCATGCTCGGTACCAACACGCCACTGCTCTTTAGGTGTACAGCCTGCCTCCATGTAGGAAACCAGCTGGTCAAACCGGGTAAGCGGAGTTGAGGAATCGAAGGCACTCATGAAAGTCACGCTCGTTGCCACCTTTTACTTTTAGAAAAAGGTGTTTCAATAAAATTGGCAGCCGCTTTGTCATACTCTGGCGATAAAGGGCCGTTTATGGTCCTAGAAAACTAGCCACACTTTACCTCTGTTAGCGGTTTAACGCCAGTCCAACCCGGTAAATGGGGTTTATTCGGCACGCTGTATAAAGGGGGGGGGCATCCAAACACTTTTCAATACTTGAGCATCTCTCCTGTAGTACCGAAAAAAGTGTGTATGCCTATAGATAAGGGCATAAGATGTGCTAGGTATAGAAGAGTCTATTCTTACGGGTTGGGGTGCCAGATGTGGCTTACCCCTGGTGGTCTCCCTTTTTCATAGGGTATCTCCCTACATGGCCTACCAACGTCGTAAACGCGGTCGTATTAAATCCATCTTCTATCATCTACTGGAAGATCCTACCAGCCGTGCCAGAAATGCTTTTAACATCTTGATGATGTTGATTGTTATTGCTTCTTTAACAGAAATGGCTCTGGAATCTGACCCCAACCTGACCTTTGAAGAGCGGGCTTTTTTTGATTTTCTAGAAACCGCCTTTAGCGTCATCTTTTTGATCGAATATATGTTGCGTTGGTGGGTTTGCAGCGACTTTACCCTGGATTTTGATGAAGCTTTTCAACGGGAGCGTCGCCGGAGTCATCGACATAAAACCTATTTGGCCATGTTCCGGGCACTACGCACGGCGATTATGTTCAAAGTGCGTTGGATGCGCCAACCCCTCTCCATTGTGGATCTGTTGGCCATTTTACCCATGTTCCGTGCCTTCCGCTTATTGCGGGTGTTACGGGTATTACGGGTTCTTAAACTGTTCCGCTACTCTAAGCGGTTAACTTTTTTCAGTAACATCATTACCGAACGTGCCTTTGAACTGACCTCGCTGTTTACCATTTCAGCCGTTGTGTTTGGCATGGTCTCCCTTGCCTTTTTTGTGGTAGAGCGGGGTCATAACCCTGATATTACCAACTTATGGGAGGCGCTCTATTGGACCATTATTACCATTACCACGGTGGGCTATGGGGATATCACCCCTGCTACCGATGCCGGTCGCATGGTTGCCATAACCGGTACCCTGGTCGGCATGTGGGTTACGGTTTTAATGACCTCCATTATTGTCTCGGCCCTGTCAGAGCGGATTTTTGAGTTGAAGGAGCAACGTATGGAGCGGCAGGTAGAGAAACTCCGTGATCACTTTATTGTGTGTGGACTAAACCTTACCGGTCAGGCGATCTGCCGCACACTGCAAGCTGAGGGGCGCTCATTTTGTGTGGTTGAGCAGAAACAAGATTTGGTGGATGACGCCATCCGCAAAGGTTGGACCGCCATTATGGGGGATGTCTCCGATGAGGAGACCTGGAACCGTATGGGTTTAACACGTGCCCGCGGTGTGGTTAGTGCCATTGATAATGAAGCCACCAATGTCTATATGATTCTCACCATCCGAGAAAGCCGGGAGGATTGTTATATCATTGTCGCTGCAGGTAGTGATGCATCGGTCAAACGGTTAATGAAGGTAGGTGCAGACCGCGCCATCTCCCCCTCGTTTGATGGTGGTCAGTATATGGCTTATACCGCCTTACGCCCTACCGCTTTACGCTTTTTTGATTTGGCCCTGCGACGGGACCATGTGGATCTGGAAATTGAAGAGCTGTTGGTCCCTAAAGCATCCAGTTTCTGCAATATGAGCTTGGGGGATTCCCGCATCAGCCATATTTACGATGTCATTGTCATGGGTTTTGTACGGGATACCGAAATGCATTTTAAACCCCATGATGACTTTATCATCCATGGGGACGATATTCTGATCTGCACCGGTCATGTGGATGATTTGGAGCGGCTCAAGCGGGCTTTAAAGGATTAAAACACAGCGCATAGGGTTTTGAAAAAACGATACCTGGTCTGTTAATGCACGGGGTCGTCGCTTGGGTTTGCCCCTTCCACAGGCAGGCCAGCCAATCGCCACTCGGGCATGCCATCCTGAAGACGGCGTGCTTTGATCCCTTTAGCGCGAAGAATGGCGACGGTCTCAAAGGACAACACACAGTAGGGACCTCGACAATAGGCCACCACCTCCTGCCCGCTGGGCAGTTGCGCCAGACGTGCCTCAAGCTCCTTTAGGGGAATATTAATGGCGCCGGGTAAATGACCCGCAGCATACTCCTCAGGTGGGCGAACATCCAATACCGTAACACTACCCTCGCGTGCCCGAACCAACAGCTCATCAACGGGCATCGGCTCCATGGCATCACGACTGGTCAAATAGGCTGCGATCAAGCGGTCCATTTCGGCCAAATGATCCTCGGCCAAGGCTTGGATTAAAGAGATCAACGCAATGACCCGCGTATCCGAAAGCCGATAATAAACTTTCTGCCCCTCTTTACGGTTATCCACCAAACCTGCTTGCCGCAACACTTGTAGATGTTGGGAAGTATTTGCCACAGAGAGCTTAGAGACCCCCGCCAAGGCATCCACTGTACGCTCTCCCTGTGCTAAAAATTCCAACAGTTCCAGCCGGTGTCCGTTGGCCAGCGCTTTGCCAACACGGGCAAGCTGATCAAAGATTTGTGTTTTATAGGGTTTGTTGGTTTCCATATCGCTTCAACCGGCATCCATTGTGAAAGTACCATGCCCACAAGCCTGTGACTGTTGGGTCGCCTACTTGCAAGCCATCATAGGATGCACACCCGATGATAAACAGGCCTATTCGACGTAAACCTCTTTTCAAGCCTTTTACATTCAATTATTCTGTTGAATATAAATCCTTAAATACCACGTCTTTTCACCCAGCAACCCCAAACGAATGCCATGCATAACCCTGTCATATATGAAGCCTGGTACCAAACACCGATGGGCCAATGGGTCGGCGACCGAGAGACCGCACTCATCCGCACACTGGCGGATCTACAACCGGGGCAGAGCGTGCTGGATGTTGGCTGTGGTACAGGCTATTTTTCTCGCCGACTGGCCCAAGAAGAGAAACTAGAGGTTACCGGGCTAGATGTGGATCATGACGCACTACACCACGCCAAAACCTTAGCACCTCACCTTAGCTGGACACACGGCCGTGCCCAACAGCTCCCCTTTACAAACCACTCCTTTGACCACATAACTGCCATCACCAGCCTACCTTTTATGGATAACCCAGATCAGGTTTTACGTGAGTGTACCCGTGTCGCCCGTCACAGCATACTCCTGGGCCTATTCAACCGTCATAGCCTGCTGTATACACAGCGCCACCGCTTAAGGAGTTACCAAAAAGCCCGTTGGTACACACCACAAGAGATTACCAAACAGGTTGAAGTAGCACTTGGACCTCACCCAAACTGGCAGGTTGGCGCCATGAGCTCCGCACTGTTCCTCACCCAACCGTGGACATGGGGCCGGTGGCTGGAAAGGCCTATTCCAGATCGTCTGCTCTGGGGTGGATTTTTACTGGTTAAGCTCATTCCTGTACAAGAATGCCATTGACAACATCCCCCACACCCTATATTCAACTAATCCATTGAATAAGATTTTTTGGAGGTGAAAGGGTGTACCATGGACGCACTTCTGAACCATGAAATATGGCTTCGGCTTAGCTTTTTCTTTGGTATTTTTGCCACGGTTGCGCTCTGGGCGTGGCTTGCCCCCAGACGCACACTACGCCTACCCAAATATGCCCACTGGCGCGCTAATCTTGGAATTATTGCACTCAACCCCCTAACCCTACGTCTTTTTTTTCCCACAGCCGCGATAGGGTTGGCACTCATGGGCCAAGCCCATGGGTGGGGCTTGCTGAATAACTGGGATATCCCCCCCACTCTGGCGCTGATTATGGGGGTTATACTGTTGGATTTGGCCATTTATACCCAACATGTGATGTTTCATACCATCCCCATACTCTGGCGTTTACACCGCATGCACCATGCAGATCTGGATTATGATGTCACCACCGGTGCCCGTTTTCATCCCATTGAGATGCTACTTTCCATGGGTATTAAACTGGCGGTTATTGCGGCCCTTGGCCCTTCGGCCGTCGCTGTCTTGATCTTTGAAGTTCTGCTCAATGCAACCGCTATGTTTAACCATGGCAACATTCATTTGCCAATCCCTCTCGATCGTCTACTGCGGTGGCTGGTGGTCACACCGGATATGCACCGTGCCCACCAGGCTGTACAGGCCCCTTTGGCCAATAGCAACTTTGGGGTCAACCTACCTTGGTGGGACCGGCTTATGGGAACCTATCTTGCCCAGCCACCGGAAGGACACCAACAGATGCCAATTGGTCTGGAGACTTTTAGGAACCCTCAGATAACCAATACCCTGCCCGACATGCTGAGGTTACCGTTTATACATAAAATCGGCGCCTACCCCCTTAATCGACGCTAGATCATGAAACCTATCGATAGCCGATGGCGCTTATGGGGTATAGCCTTACTACTGATCGCGGTTGCCATCACTTTATGGTGGGGCCAAACCCTGACGTTGGAAACCATCACCACCTGGATGGCAAACCTTGGTCCCATGGCATGGGTGGTGTTTTTGGTAATCTATATCCTGGCCACGATCCTATTTTTTCCCGGCGCTCTCTTAACCCTAGCCGGAGGCGCCCTCTTTGGTCCCTTTATTGGAACACTACTCAATTTGACAGGGGCAACCCTTGGGGCCCTATGCGCCTTTTTACTGGCACGCCACTTAGGTGCAGCGTGGGTTCAGCGCAGCGCTGGTTCACGCTTGGCGACCCTCATGAAGGGGGTGGCACAAGAGGGGTGGCGCTTTGTGGCCTTTGTGCGTCTGGTTCCGCTGTTTCCTTTTAATCTACTTAACTATGCCCTGGGGTTAACTGGCATCTCCTGGCTCAGCTATCTGCTGACCACTTGGATATGTATGCTGCCTGGTGCATTGGCCTACACATGGTTAGGCTATGTAGGGCGGGAGGCCGCCATCGGTGGGGAAGATTTGATACATCAAGCCCTATTGGCTTTGGGATTGCTGGCAACCGTGCTGTTTTTACCCAGATTTGTTCAACGTATTGGTGGGAAGAAAACCTAAAAAGCCCGCGCTTAAACATCCTAATCACAAGCTGGGGACACATTGGGGGACGATTCATACCAATACGGTCAGGTGGTAAAATTTCCGAAACCTTAGAGGCTAAACAGCCTCGAATAGAGAGATTTTATCATCTGCCATGCAAAGGAAAGATCCATGCGCCTGATCTACTCACCCACCTCCCCCTACGCCCGAAAAGTTCGTATGGTTGCTCTAGAAAAGCGTATTCCGTTGGATCTTCAAAGTGCCAACCCCATGGCCGATAACAGTACCATTACCCCACTCAACCCTTTGGGTAAGGTACCAACACTCATTATCGATACCACACACCAACTCTATGACAGTCCCGTTATCTGTGCCTATTTAGATGATCTAAACCGCACCCCACAGCTTATTCCCCAGGGGGATGCCCGTTGGCAGGTGTTGTGCCAGGAGGCCCTAACCGATGGTATGTTGGATGCCGCTCTAAGTATGGTCACTGAGCTCAAACGCCCCCTAGAAGAACAATCCCTATCATGGCTTAAGCACTGGCAGGCTGCCATTTTACGCAGTGCGCAACATGTGGAAAGCGACCTCAACGCCTATACCGGGCCACTTACCTTGGGACAGTTGGCACTGGGCGCAACGTTAGGATATTTGGATTTTCGTCTGCCACAGCTGGAGTGGCGTCAGGGGTGTACACAGTTGGCCGACTGGTACACCGAATTTGCACAACGCCCAAGTATGCAAGATACCCAGCCACCCACCACCTAAATGAGACCGCATCATCCACCCTGGATATCTTCCGGCCGGTCGATATCCAGGGTTGCACCAGCCATAGGCTGCACGGGAAAAAGATCACCCTGTCATAGAGACTTGGCACCACGTGGTCCAAATAGCTTGGTTAAGTGGTGAAAAGTCTCAGCCCTAAATAGGGCGGGTACACCCGGTGCCCCGTGATAGAAAGCACAGGCACACCCCTTGGGGTTAAACGCCCCCACCAGTTTCTGTAGATCACCTTGCGTCAGACCAACTTGATGCCCCAAGAGAATCAATATCCCCCGATAATGTTGGTCTAACAACTGCGCAATACCAAATACCAATGAACTTCCCAACCCCCGTTGCCACTGCGCATCATACAGAAGCTGCGTGGTTGAGAGTGTACCCTGTACCATGGCCTGGCTAAGCGTGTCATGCCAAGCCCCGGTGACCACATAGTGATGTGCGGTGTTAGCTGTTGTGCATGGTCCAAAGCGTGCTGAAGCAACGGTTTACCCACCAAAACGACGGCTCTCACCAGCGCCCATGATCAGGGTTGCCAACCTCATGCGACCATAACCTCACTGAGTGAACGGCCATTCTATTGATACAGTGCAGCGTGGGCCTCTGCCAAGATAGAAAGTGCCATACTCTCAGGCAACTCCCCACCGATATTCAGCCCCGCAGGACCACACAGAGGAGGGTGGAGATACTCATTCTGTAGACCTGCCACTTGTATCACCCACTTACGCCGATTGATGGGTCCGAGCAACGCCAAATAGGTGAGAGATTGCCCATTCAGTTGTACCAAAGCTTGAGCATCTAACGAAATATTGTGGCTCATCAATACGGCGGCATCCACCCGTTGGCTCGGTATAAAAGCAGGCCGTTGCATAACGGGCCCTTGCAACAGATGGTCTGCTTTCATAAAAAAACGTCGCTGCGCATTGGCTGGGCAAGGATCCCACACCGAGACCATCCAACCCAGTCATGGGCTAGGGATACAACCGGTCGGGCACCACCCCTCCACCCACCACCAAAAGATGGGGCACGGGATGGATGGGGGTGATCAACCAGGTTGCACCCTGTGCATGAACCAGAGCTGTTTTGGCCGGTGGCGTATGGGTTGCTTCAAAATCACAGGCAACCTGACCATCCTGTTGTGGGATCAATTGTCGGTACACACCAGATCCCCGCTGTTCTAGCTGTTGATAGAGCAGACCACGTTTATGACAACCAAGGTGTGATGTGCATCATAATATCTAACGTAAGGAAGGGTAGAGAAGATCCATTACTCTCCATTTTATGCCTATTTCTGCTTTTATGGCGGGTCGGGGCAACCGATCAGAATGACGGCATAAAAAAGGGGGCTAAGCCTTGAAAACAGGCTTAGCCCCCTTATGAGGTTTATTGGAGCGAGGATTAACGAATAACCGTACCGATACCACGGTCGGTGAAGACCTCAAGCAACAGTGCGTGCTCGATACGACCATCAATAATGTGGCTGGCATTCACACCACCCGCATGCGCCGTACGGCAGGTTTCCACCTTGGGGATCATACCACCGGAGACCGTACCATTACGGATCAACTCATCCACATCCCCTTCTAAAATTTGGTTCATCAGCTCACCATTTTTATCCTGCACACCGGGAACATCGGTGAGCAAAATCAGCTTTTCAGCCTGCATGGCGGTGGCGATGTGACCCGCAACAGAGTCGGCATTGATGTTATAGGTCTCACCATTCGCCCCCACACCCACCGGAGCCACCACGGGGATAATATCCGAAGCACGGAAGCGATCTAGCAGGTTGGTCTCAATGCGTTCCACATCCCCCACCCAACCCAAGTCAATGATCTCAGGTACCTGTACGTCAGGTCCCTTACGCACATGGGTACGCTTACGGGATTGAATGGTATGGCCATCCTTACCAGACAGACCAGCCGCACGACCACCATTGAGATTAATCAGATTTACAATATCCTTGTTCACCTTACCAGCCAGTACCATCTCCACCACACTGACGGTATCTTCATCGGTCACGCGCAGACCATCAATAAACTTGGGCTCTAGGCCCATACGCTGCATAATGTGACCAATTTGAGGACCACCACCATGAACAATAATGGGGTTAATACCCACTTGCCGCATGAGGATAACATCCTGGGCGAAGGCATTTTTCAGAGCATCATCCACCATGGCGTTACCACCATACTTGATCACAAAGGTCTTACCCTCAAACTCACGCATATAGGGTAGTGCTTCAATGAGAACTTTGACCTTATCCACCTGTTTGCGCATGGGCATGGTGTCTACTCCTGAAATGAACTTCGGCGTACCGGTTAGGTACGCTTGCCGGAAGGGAAGCCCTTCACTATACTCATTGCCACAGCCCCAGACCATAGGCGGTGGGGAAGCGGCGCATGAAAAAAGCGCTTAATTTGCCCCATTTTCCCATTGGATTCAAGCACGTATTATCAAACAGATAAATGCGTGCAAGGGCAAGCCGCCAAAAAACTCGGTTATACCGATTAACTTGTCACGGATATCTGCGTCATGGGCTCAATACGGCCATCGACTAAACCTATATTTTTGCTACTACTTGCGGTGTTTTTTATGCTGGGGTTCGCTCTTGAATCCTATGCGGCAACCCGCTATGTCACCGACGAATTTCGTATTATGATGCGTGGTGGCCCTGGCAATAAATACCGCATTCGCCAGGTTCTGAAATCGGGTGAAGGGGTCGAGATCCTGGAAAAAGGGGATCAGGGTTGGGATCGGGTACGTAGTCGTACCAGCCGTGAAGGGTGGGTGCTCCGTCGTTATCTCTCCGACCAGCCGGCTGCCCGAACACTGCTCGATCAAGCTATTGCCCAAAAAGATCAAGCGATCCGGGACCGGGACGGCTTGCGAGAACAGTTGGCTGAGCTACAGGGCCAATTGCGCAATCAGCGACGTCTTGAGTCTGAGCTTATGCACATTAAACGGGTCTCTAAAAATGCCATTGAGCTGGAAAAAACCAATCAGGACCTGGAACAGCGGGTGGCCACCCTGGAGCGTGATCTGCAGAATGTGACCGCCGATAAACGGGTACTGGAAAAGAGTGCCGAAACCCAATTTTTTCTTTCCGGTGCTGGCGTGCTGATTTTAGGTATGATTGCCGGTGCCATTATGCGTCGTCGGGGGAAACAGGCCCCGTACGATGCGTTGATGTGAGCTTGATATGTCCATTGCCCGCGCTTGGTTTGTACCACTGTTATGGTTAAAAGATGCCTTTCGGGATCTGCTACCTATCATTCTGGTTATTGCCTTTTTCCAAGGGGTTGTACTCCAACGCCCACTGCCCAATCCAGGTGATATCCTCACAGGCCTAATCATGGTCATGCTGGGGTTAACCTTTTTTGTACGGGGTCTGGAGATGGGACTGTTTCCCATTGGGGAAAACATGGCCCATAACCTCGCCTATAAAGGGAATGCTGTCTGGCTGATCCTATTTGCTTTTCTACTGGGTTTTTCTACCACGGTGGCCGAACCAGCCCTCATTGCCGTGGCCGCTGAAGCAGCCAGTGTGGCCGCCGGGGGTGGGGTGATTGAGAACAGCCAAGAAAGTATGGATAGCTACGCATGGGGGCTACGCTTAAGTGTCGCCCTATCGGTTGGATTTGCCATTGTGCTGGGGGTGGTGCGCATTATCAAAGGCTGGCCTGTTCACTACCTGATTATCACAGGCTATGTCATTGTGGTGGGTATGACCTTTATTGCACCCGACGCCATTATCGGTATCGCTTTTGACTCCGGTGGTGTCACAACCTCTACAGTCACCGTACCACTGGTCACCGCACTGGGGGTTGGCTTGGCTTCCGTCATCCACGGACGCAACCCTATGATTGATGGTTTTGGTTTAATTGCTTTTGCCAGTCTGTTGCCCATGATCTTTGTGATGGCCTATGGCACCATTATCATGGGGACGGGGTGAGCCATGGAACTGATCCTTGAACTGGGGAAAACCCTTTTCCAAACCATCTGGGATATCCTACCGATTCTGTTGTTACTGGTGGGTTTTCAGTTCCTAGTGTTGCGCAAACCCCTACCCCACGCCCGCAATACCATCATTGGATTTATCTACGTTCTGTTGGGCTTGGCCCTTTTTCTCTCCGGTCTGGAAAAAGCTTTGTTCCCCATCGGGAAATTAATGGCCACACAACTGTCAGACCCTATGTTGGTGTTTGGTTCTGAACAGGTACCGGATAATCCCGGTTGGTGGCGCTATGGGTGGGTCTATCTTTTTGCCTTTTTAATCGGCTTTTCCACCACCATTGCTGAGCCTTCACTGTTGGCGGTGGCCATTAAGGCACAAGAGGTCTCACGCGGTGCGGTAGAACCTTTTCACCTACGTATTGCCGTGGCCTTTGGTGTCGCGGTGGGGATTACACTGGGTACCTTTCGTATTGTCACTGGGCATGACCTGGTCTATTACATTGTAGCCGGGTACCTGGTGGTCATCGTCCAGACCTTTTTTGCACCCAAGATGATTATCCCCTTAGCGTATGATTCCGGCGGGGTAACCACCTCCACCGTGACCGTGCCCCTGGTGGCGGCACTGGGTCTGGGGTTATCGGCCACCATTCCAGGCCGTAATCCGGCACTGGACGGTTTTGGATTGATCGCGTTTGCCAGTCTGTTTCCCATCATGTCGGTCATGGGCTATGCTCAAGTGGCAGAGTGGCTTTCCAATCGTAATTTTAAAAAACAGCACGCTGCTCAACAGGATCAAGAATCCTGATTATGAAGGAGACATACCATGCAATTTAAGTTGATCGTTGTGATGTCCCGAACCGATCTAACCGATCGTATTGTTGATGCGGCCAAAGCAGCCGGCGCCACTGGCGCTACGATCTTGCCTGGACGTGGCACTGGTATTCATGAGGCACGTACCTTTTTTGGACTGACCCTGGATACTCAGCGGGATATCTCCCTGATGTTGGTTGAAGAACACCTGACCACACTCATCCTGGATGCCATCCACAAAGGTGGTGATTTTGCCAGCCCTGGAACCGGCATTGCCTTTGCCCTGCGGGTTGATGAAGTAGCCGGAATGGAGAGCCAAATTCCCCGCTTTAAGGAAGAGCTTGAAATACTGGAGAAGGAAGCCAAGAAATAAGGCGATTGGGCCTTTTACCCAAGGTTTTCTTCATGCTTCCCAAGTCATGCCATGGATCAGAAATCTCACCAGTTGCGTCTTTTGTTCCATGGCTCGGCTGATCACCCGACTTATTTGAACCCACCATGTTTGGGCGCAAAAAAGAAGGGGGAAACTCCACCTGAGGCCCGTGATCATGACCCGAGATACCCTACACTATGACATTGCCATCGTCGGTGCTGGTCCAGCGGGGCTGGCAACCGCCATTGCGGTTTTGCAACAAGCCAAACGGCAGCAGCAGGAAATTACACTCTGTATTTTAGAAAAAGCTGCCCGTATTGGGGGTCATCAACTCTCAGGGGCCTTGGTTGAACCCGATGCCTTGGATCAGCTGTTTCAGGATGATGCCCTCCCCTCAACCCCCCCTCCGATTTTAACCACGGTTAAACACGCCACCACGCAGATGTTAACGGCCAACCGAGCCGTCGCCTTGCCACACCCTAAAAAGTGGCACGATAACGGTGCCCACCTCTACGCCCTGGGTGCTCTCTGCCGTTGGTTGGCTGACCATGCTGAATCTCTGGGTGCAGAGATCTTTCCCGGTTTTGCCGCCGTGGATCTCATGCAGGATGGTGAGACTATTAGTGGTGTGGTGACCGGAGATATGGGTATCGACCGCCATGGTGAGAAGAAGGCCACCTTCCAACCGGGTATTAATATTCAGGCTAAACTGACTGTCCTGGCTGAAGGCACCCGTGGTTTCCTCACCCAACCTTTGATCGAACAGTTGGGGCTAAACCAAGGGTGTACCCCACAAACCTACGGGTTGGGCATCAAAGAGCTTTGGTCGGTCCCCAAAAGTGTACCGGGCACAACCCGGCACACCGTCGGCTGGCCTATGACCCAGTCCCATGGGGGTGGGTTTATCTATCACCTGCCAGAAAACCGTATTGCTTTGGGTCTGGTGGTTGGTTTGGACTATACCGACCCGACCTTTGACCCTTATGCCGCTTTTCAACGCTGGAAAAACCACCCAACCATTGCCCCTTTATTAAAGGGGGGCACAGCCATTGGTTATGGTGCCCGCACCCTTAGCCAGGGGGGGTGGATGGCCCTACCCAAGCTTACTTTCAACGGTGGTGTCCTAGTGGGGGATGGTGCGGGGTTTTTAAATCCTGCCCGGTTAAAAGGGGTTAAAGGGGCCATACACTCCGGTATTTTAGCGGCCAAGACATTGGTTCAGGCATGGAGTGATGGAGATGTCAGCCAAACCGGTTTAAGCCCATATCAACACGCATGGGAAGCCTCTGATCTGGCCAAAACGCTGCAGGAAGAGCGCAATGTTAGAGCAGGTTTTCGGGTTGGTGGTAAACTGGGGGGTATGGCCGTAGCCGCCCTGACAGGGTTACGAGCCAACGGGGAGAATGGTTTTTCTCTACGCTGGAAAGATCAGGACCGGGCGCGATTAAAACCATGGCCCGCCAACCAGACATGGCAGCATAGTGAGCCGCTCACAGAGACTCCAACCAGCCGGTCGGTGGAACAGGCCTTGGCCAGTAGCGGTTTGAGTTATGAGGAAGATCAACCTACGCATTTACAGTTGCGTGATCCAGCGCTGCCTGCCCGTAAAGGGGCAACCTACGGTTTTCCTGAATTACGCTACTGCCCTGCACGGGTTTTTGAGGTCAAACAAAGCGAGGACGGGACTATTCAGTACCGTCGTCATGGGGGCAATTGTCTCCAGTGTAAAAGCTGTGATATTAAGGATCCCTTCAACAACATTCGTTGGACCCCACCTGAGGGGGGCAATGGGCCAGATTTTCGAGATTTGTAGGAGTGTGATATGAGCATGGACGAGTTGCAAGGTCGCATCAGTAAACTTCTGAAATCAGGTGGTTACCGTGAGAAGGCACTGCGCATCTACCCCTGGGTATGTGGCCGCTGTCAGCGGGAGTTCAACCACAAGAACCTTCAAGAGTTAACGGTTCACCACAAGGATCATGACCATTTCAACAATCCTGAAGATGGCAGCAATTGGGAGCTGTTGTGCCTGTACTGCCATGATAATGAGCATGCTCGTATGACCGAAGCCCAAATGTACGGCAGCAGTGGTTTAAAACCAGATGAAGGACCCGCCGCAACCCATAACCCTTTTGCCGATTTAAAAGCGATGATGGAACGCCAAAATAGCGGGTAACATCGCACCTGATAACATACATCCCCCCCTGCATGATCCAACCGTGGCTGCCGTACTCTACCGTGGCTGCCGTACTCTACCGTGGCTGCCGTACTCTACCGTGGCTGCCGTACTCTACCGTGGCTGCCGTACTCTACCGTGGCTGCCGTACTCTAAGCCTCTGCATCCCAATTTCTCGAGCAACATCATGGATGCCAGCACACACCGACACAACACATCTTAATACCTAAAGACATATACAACCCACCCGGCCAATTAATCTTTACTCGCTCATACTCGGACCCTATATAACCATAATAACTATTTTGTATATCTTATATTTACAATTAACAATCCATTTTAAGGCAGGCCATAACACGCCCTTTCTAACATCAACCCATACACCTTAAGATTACTTCTTGTCTTTATTTTATTACTCATGATATGCATGGATACAATATAAATTTTACCAAAGGTGCGTTACGATGAGTTATGATTTTGATGTATCAGATGCCAGTGCCACACAGCAAATTAGCTTTGATTTAACAAAAGATGGTGTGCGAGAAAAGTTAAACCTCTGGCACAAGGCCTGCCGACCAGAAAGTGCGGACCATGCCATGCCACAAAAAATATTTGATATCTATAAAGAACAGGTTACAGATATTGAAAATGGCAGCGGTTCAACCTTTATCGTCATTTCAGAAACCATATCAGGGACCGGTCTACTGGGTACCGTTGCTGGCTTTTTAAAAGCACGGGCCAGTGACCCCGTAAGTGCAACGACCGAGGCTGATGCTGAGGCGGCTGAGTCGGAAGCCAGTGCTGTCGCTGAAGCCGATGCAACAGCAGGCATAGAAGGTTCTGAGGCTGAAATTGCTGTCGGCATGGCCGCAGGGGAAGATGCCGCAGCGGCGACGGCAGCAGCCTCCGCAACAACGGTGGCGATTGCAGCTCTTGGTGTGACAGCTGTTGTCTTTGGCGCATTGGCCCCCTTAATGTTTAAAGATGAACAGCAGCAACATTTTATTATTAACGACTCTGACTACAATTTTCTCTTTTCCCCCTTTACTGACCTATACAATCACCATGGCAAAACCGTTTTGATGCCAGCGACGGAAGAAGCAGGTACCATTGCCATTCCGGCACGAACGGCTGAGACCGTTTATGCCAACATTTTTGGGTTCCAAAAAAACGACTCCGCCCTGTTTGGTGCTGCAGGTGCCTACAAACTCACGAACGCTTTAAACACGAACGTTGAAACACCGACTGAGCACGACCTGAAAATCTATTACTACCAACCTGAAAATGGCCATAACGGTGTTGCCATTAGCGTGAATGATGGTTCCAACCTGGAGCAGTACTGGTCCAAATATGATGATCAAGACTCTTTGCAGGTCGATTTTACCGGGAACCATAAAATCCGAGTAAGAGCCATTGTAAACGACGCATCCGGTGGGGCTGGGAAAGTACTGATCTATATTATGAACGCATCAGAGGATGCCGCAGGAGATAACGTCTAAGTTTGCAGCAAGGCAAAAATTCCATAATCACTCTATTAAGATCAAACCATGTTGTGGTTCGGCCAACCGGTCGAACCACACTGAGCTCAAACCTAGAAACATGCCTGACAAACAGGTCGACCTGTCGATACCTGCTTACCCACCCCTTGCGTATGCATGGTTTTTTTTCTTCTCATCCGACTCTCGTGCAAACCTTTGAAACGTAGCGTGGCTCCCACGTCATACACTCAACTTAGCGGGCATAAAAATTTTCATTCGAACCTTGCCAATGGAAATATGTCTTATTCATGAGTTGAATACTTCAAAGGAGGTGAGCATGGGTCTGCACATGGATGCACATTCAACCCTTGGTGATGATCGTTATGATCATTGCGATAAAAGGCTACTTCGCGTTGTATCCTTTCAACGACTTATGCGACGTATGGGGCGCTGGTCCCATACCGATCCATCTAACATAGGATCCCCCAAAGATTTTACCCAACGGGTGCATGATCTACGTGAAGAGCTTGACCTACTTCATGAGATTGGGCTGGTCCTTCCCCATGTGGCCAACCTACATAACGGTCTTCATGGCGACCCCAAACAGTTCACCACCTTTGCCGATGCCTTGGAACTGGTCATCGATACCATCCTGGGACGTATCACCACCCATCGCGCTAACCGCTATAAAAGTGATGATCTCAGTGCCTACCTTGAACTGACTCTAAAAGAGCAGCGTTCGGGGTATCATGCTGAAAACCACGATCGTCTGCGTATTCTGGATATCCGTGCCCGACAGTTGGGCTGTGTCCTGACCGCCATGGCCACCATGATGATCACCCCAACCCAGTGGCGAAAACTGTTTATCTATGCGTATGGGGATGGTGGGTTACGCCGTTTTGTCCACTTAGAGGCCCAGCTAACCCGTGGTAAACAGTGGATTCCTGACTATCTCAGCCGTTTAGGCATCCGGGGAGATTATCTACTGGACCACTATTTGGAACACCATACCAGTGACCGTTTTCTAGCCGACACAGGTTGCCGAGCCTTTTTAGGGCG
The DNA here is from genome assembly GCF_036689865.1 of Magnetococcus sp. PR-3. Classification (NCBI taxonomy): domain Bacteria; kingdom Pseudomonadati; phylum Pseudomonadota; class Magnetococcia; order Magnetococcales; family Magnetococcaceae; genus Magnetococcus; species Magnetococcus organivorans. Next base: position 25,556 of record NZ_JBAHUQ010000043.1, on the reverse strand, counting down.
TATTACCCGCACTGGTTTTGATGATGCACGCTTTCTCTCTGAAGTACGCCGTGTCCGACAAACATACCTACACCATGACCATGGTTACCGTGAGTTTATCATGGGGGATGAAGGCCACTGGCAAGAGCGGGTGCATGGCGGGCTATCTGGTCAGGACTGGATTGCCCTGGTACCTTTTGATGGCATCAAATCCTCAAAAATCATCACACAGTAATAGATATTTGGACCTTCGGGTCCCTGAGCGTTCGCAACGCTCACTCTGTGAAGGGGGTCAACGGCAAGCTGGCCCCCTTTAACCGTCTAGAGCTATGGATTTTATTGATCTGTGTACACGACACAAAACGCTACGGGATCAACAGAGCCTCCCCCACACACCCATGGTGAAAAAGCCGCATGGGCAGACAGTCACGTAAGCTAGACCCCAGTTTTCCACCATGCACATCATTAAGAATACCCCCCCTCTGAAACCTCATAAAACACAGGGGACTTGATTGAGTTTTACCTTCTCTTTTACCCCAAAAAGATTAGGGCTTTACCCACAAAAAAAGGGCCTGGAGTCTGGCAGGACTCCGGCCCTCAATTCACGCCCACACCATCTCCACTAAGGGGGGGGAGGAAGAGATGGGGGGCGATGGCAACACTCTGTAAACAGAGTGTCAGCGCCATGCTTTACCGCAAAGATGCGGTCATACGTGACAGGTTGCGTGCTTCTATCAACAATTGGCCCACACCTGATAGATGACTACCGGGGGAAAGATCTAGAGCGCTTTTACCCGTATGATCCAAGAGAAATTGATTGGCCCCATGCTTAAGGAGCATCTGCACAGCATCCAAATGATCCCCCTTTGCCGCCAACATCAGTGGCGTCTGACCATCTTCATTACGCGTATTGATATCTGCACCGGCTTTAACCAATGCCTCAGCAATGGATGCATAACCACGATCTGCAGCCAGTGTGAGTGCGGTACAGCCACACGAGGTCTTTATGGAGAGATCTGCCTTGAGACGCACCAGACGGTCCACCAAGCTACTGTAGCCAGCATCTGTTGCCACCATCAGAGCGGTCATACCGTAGCGACCTGCGGCATCCACATCGGCACCAGAGGCCACCATCATACTGGCCATGGTTTTATGGCCAGCTTGAGCGGCCAACATGAGTGGGGTTTGACCATGGCCATCCTGATGATTGAGGTTAACACCATGACTGATCAAGAGAGTCATAACCCCTTCATGACCATAGCGGGCAGCCTCTGTCGCGGCTGAACGTCCATGGTTACTCTGGGCATCTTTATCCAGCTTGGAGGATTGCAAAAGCGCCAAAACCGCCTGCTCATGCCCCTCTTGTGCAGCTGTTATTAAAGCCGTAAAGCCGGACTGATCTTTGCGGTTGGGGTCGGCACCAGCCAGTAGTAGCTGCTTGATCACCGACCCATGGCCCTCCTGTGCGGCCCACATTAATGCGGTCTGACCCACAGAGCTGGCCCGGTTAAGATCAACTTTATTGGCCAACAGTGTATTAATCTGGCTGGTATCACCAACCATGGCAGCTTGGCGCAAGCTAGCAGCCATCGCTTTTTCTGTGGCAGCTTGGGCTGTTTGCGTCACGGTTAAACATGCTGCAGTCAACGCCATAACCACCACACCGGTTCGATAACGGGCTTTTAGTCTTTTATAGGCTATCATCTGCTCATCCCCTGCTTTCGCTATCTTAAAAACACACCACCCACATGGTGCGTTTTATGTCATTTATCGTTACAGATCTTGGGAGTCTGTATCGGCTATGTTAGTTCATAATGAAATTCTAATTATTATATTGTAAAGGTCAAAAGAGACCCTCAACATCTAGCAACCGTAAGGCCAAATAAAAAGCCCCCTTCACCAGTGTTACAGTGAAGGGGGCTTTAAACCCAGACAGGTATTGTGATTTAGGGTAAGTGGTTAAAAGTGTAACCTAATTGCAAAAAACCGTATATAGCCTAAAATGCATATATGCAACGGTTTCACGAAAAGTGTAACCCCTTTGTAAATCCCCAATTTCACCCTTTATTTACTGGCATCACGTACATTTTTACGCATGGTATCAATGACAATTCTGTAGTCAGGCTGGGAGAAAACCGCAGAACCTGCGACAAAAACATTGGCGCCAGCTTCAGCAATTTTTGCGATGTTATCAGGCTTCACACCACCATCCACTTCCAACTCAATGGGGCGGTCCTGACTATTGATCATATCCCGTACCTGGCGCACTTTACCCAATGTTTGTGGGATAAAGCTTTGCCCCCCAAACCCTGGGTTTACACTCATCACCAACACCATATCGACTATGTGGAGTACATTTTCGATCACGCTAACCGGCGTGGCTGGGTTGATGGAGACACCCGCTTTTTTACCACACTCCTTAATCAAGTTAAGTGTGCGATCCAGGTGGTGGGTAGCTTCGGCATGTACGGTGATGATATCACTACCAGCTTTGGCAAACGCTTCAATGTACGGATCTACTGGAGAGATCATCAGGTGTACATCCAGGGGCTTAGTGGCAACCTTACTGATAGAGGCTACCACTGGTGGTCCCATGGTAATGTTGGGAACAAAGTGCCCATCCATGACATCCACATGGATATAGTCGGCACCAGCGGCCTCTACTGTGCGAATCTCTTCAGCAAGATTGGCAAAGTCAGCAGAGAGGATAGAGGGGGCTACTTTGATCATGATGGTCGCTACCTGTTGCAAGGGCGTGGAATCGTGTGACAATGCGAGGGATTGTGGTCAAGATAGTCGCTGGGAGCAAGCATTTTCTAGCACAGGGATAAAATCACCATGCCAACCTTACCAATAAGTCGCCGTTCTCTACTGCAACGCAGTGCCCATACATTGGCAGCTTGGGGTCTTTTAACCCCCTTACTGAGTGCTTGCATGAAAACCGGTTTAATCAAGCCTGGGCTACATCAGGGTGCTGGCGGTATAACGGCCAATGGTAAACCCCTGAAACAGGGGGAACCCATACCCGCGGGTGCCCTTTTGGAAACCGATCTGGGTACCGAAGCCGTGGTGGTGATCGGCAAGGATGCCCTACTACTACGTGCCGACACCCGTTTGTTACTGGATGCCCCCCTAAGCCATCGACAAAACACCAGCTTATCCGCCAAATCACAGCCGGAACTGCCCCCTGAGGGGGAACCGGAACTGCCCCCTGAGGGGGAACCGGAACTGCCCCCTGAGGGGGAACCAACGGATCTATTGGGCATTACCGGTTTTGATTTACAATCCGGGGGGGTGCTTTCGGTCTTTGCCACAGGTCCCAGATTGCTCCGCACCCCTCAGGCACACATTGCCATTCGTGGTACCGGCATTTATTTGGAGTTAGAACCTAAACGGACCTATGCCTGCACCTGCTACGGTGAGGCTGATCTCATGCCTTTGGGTAACCCAGAGATGCAAAAGCGGGTAAAAACCAGACACCACGATGATCCCCGCTACATCGATATGAAAGGGGATAACATGATGGTCAAAGCCCCAGTGGTTAACCACACCGATGCAGAGCTCATCATGTTAGAGGCACTGGTTCTACGCAAACCCCCTTTTTTAGACCGCTTTGGTAAGATCATCAGTGGTACCAGCAGCTATTAAACGAGAAAACCGACCATGTCACAAACCTTGATCGATACCCACGCCCATTTGTGTGATGACCGTTTTGATGCCGATCGTGAAGCGGTCTTGGCCCGTGCCACCGAGGCTGGTCTATCCACCATTGTTGCCGTCAGTGAAACCCTGGCCGATGCACAACGCAACTTAGAGCTTTGCGCAACCTACCCGCTTCTACAGCCAGCTTGCGGACTCTACCCCGATCATGCAGATCTTGACCAAGCGGATCAGATGATCACCTTTATGACCGAGCATCAATCCCGCTGGGTGGCCATTGGTGAGGTCGGGTTGGATTACATGTTGGCCAAAGAGGAACCACAACGTGCCATACAACGTGAAGTTTTAGTCCGCTTTGCTCAGTTGGCCAAAGCTTGGGACCTTCCCCTAAACTGTCACTCCCGCTCCGCAGGTAAACCGGTTATTGAACTGCTCTTGGAACAGGATGCCAAAAAGGTACAGATGCATGCCTACCATGGCCCCCACAAACCCGCCCTTAAAGCGGTTGAAGCTGGCTGGTACTTCTCCATCCCCCCTTCTGTCGTACGTTCTGGGCAGATGCGTGAACTGGTCGCCAAACTTCCATTAAGCTGTTTGTTGTTGGAGTCTGACAGCCCAGTTTTGGGCCCAGAGCCAGATCAACGTAATGAACCTGCGAATATTGCCCAAAGCCTACCGGTTATTGCAGAGGTTAAAGGCATCTCCCAAGCGCAGCTCCGTGAAGTGGTCTGGGAAAACACACAAAAGCTCTACACCGCCCTTACCTAAATCCACCTATTCACCCCGCTTTACTTCCTCACCTTATTATTTATACACTGTATAATTAATTCCATGCAAAAGCGGGGGACATCATGACCACAGGACATAGCTTTATCGCCACCAGCCTGGATGGCTTTGTTGCACGCCCAAACCATGCATTGGATTGGTTAATGAAACATTCGACAGAAGGTGAAGATCACGGCTATGCAGCCTTTATGGCAGGGGTAGATGGCTTGGTGATGGGTCGGGGCTCTTTTAAAACCCTCTTAACTTTTGATGCCTGGCCCTATCAAAAGCCCGTGGTGGTGATGAGCCACTCACTTACACCAGCTGATGTTCCGGATGCTCTACAGAATAAGGTTCAGATAACCCAACTGGGCCCCAAGGCACTGATGGCCCAGCTGCACACACAGGGCTGGCAACAGGCTTATATAGATGGTGGCCTAGTGATCCAGTCCTTTATACGCCTGGGTTTGATAGCAGATATCACCCTAACCACCATACCCATACTCATTGGGGAGGGCATACGACTCTTTGGTATGGTGGATCAGGATATCGACCTCAAGCTGATACAAAGCCGAAGCTTTGCCTCCGGCTTGGTGCAGAACCACTACCAGTTCTGTCAACCAACGCATGGGGAAGCTTGAACATGGCACGCCCGACTAAAGCCGCGAGCCACTTAAGCAAACCAAAGATCTTAAAGGTGGCCTTACATCTGTTGGACAATCAAGGCATACACGGCCTGACTTTTCGTGCCTTGGCCAAACAGATGCAGGTTACCCCCATGGCCATTACCCATCATGTCGGAACACGGAAACAGCTGTTACAGGCCTTGGTTCATCAAGTCTTTCATCCCGTCGCCACCACACCCTTAGCCGACACACCCCAAGCCTGTATACACGCCATGCTCCAGCAGTATGGCCTTATGGTCATGGCCCACCCAAACCTGGTACACGCCATTTTGGCTGACCCGACCTTGATGTCTAAACCCCTACAACACCTGACTAACCAGGTACGCAACCAACTGAAAGCTCTAAATCTACCCCCCTCACAAATCGATCTACTTTTGGGCATTATGATTGATTACACCCATGGTTTTGCCTTCTCTGCCACCGCCTATGGTGGAGAGACAGCGTCTATCCCCCCTCTACAGATTGAGGATTTTCAAAAGGGTTTAACCTGGATATTAGAGGCCATTGACCAAGGACAATCGTGAGGAACCGTTGGTTAACTGGAGAGAGTTGTTGGCTTTAAACGGGCTTTGATCTCATCCACCGTCACCCCGGATGCCCGCAATGCCCGCAGGGTCAGGCTTTTATCCCGTTTGGCATAACGTTTACCCTGCTCATCGGTCATCAGACCATGGTGATGATAAATTGGGGTCTGCAAGCCCAACAACGCCTGTAGCAAACGGTGTACGTGGGTTGCTTCACGTAGATCTGCTCCCCGCACCACATGGGAGATTTTTTGAATATGGTCATCCACCGTCACAGCTAGGTGGTAACTGGTGGGGGAATCCTTACGGGCCAAGACCACATCCCCAAACATTTCAGGGGTTGCCGTGATCTCCTCCTCACGATCGCCATCCACCCAGTATAAGGGCTGAGCAAGCAAGGCAATCGCTTGGGTCATATCCAAACGGAGAGCGTGGGAGGCCCCTGACATGAGCCGCTCACCCTGCTCCCCTGAAGAGAGATCACGACATCGCCCAGGGTAGAGGGGTCCATCTGGCCCATGGGGCGCATGATCGGCATTGGCGATCTCCTGCTGGATCTCCTTACGGGTACAGAAGCAGGGATAGAGAACCCCTAAATCCTGTAACTGGACCAAGGCATCTCCATAGGCCACCATGTGGCGGGACTGCTGACGGACGGGTTCAGGCCAATAGATCCCCAGCCAGTTGAGATCTTCATAGATGGCATCGATATACTCCGGGCGACAGCGCCCCCCATCGATATCCTCAATACGCAATAGAAAACGCCCACCATGGCGGTGGGCGAAATCAAAAGCAGTCCATGCTGAAAAAGCATGACCTAAATGGAGATAGCCCGTCGGGCTGGGGGCAAAACGGGTGGTAACCAGACCCATTAGGCTGCCGAACTGGTCTCGTCTGGACCATCGGTCATGGAGGAGAGCTCTTCAGCACTAAACACCCGATCAGTATCCAGAATAATAATGAAGGTGTTGCCCTCTTTACCCATACCGCGGATAAAGTCTGTACGCAGGCTGGTTCCCAGCTTGGGGGCATTCTCAATATTCTCCGGTTCCAGGCTCATCACCTCTTTCACGGAATCCGCCAAGGCACCCAGCACCGTTTTTTCACCACCATTCTCAATCTCAATGATGATAATACAAGTATCGACGGTCTGAGCCGTGGCCTCCATACCAAACTTCACACGCAGATCCACCACCGGGACCACACTACCCCGTAGGTTGATCACACCACTCATAAACTCGGGTGTTCGGGGTACTTTGGTGACCGAGGTATACTCCAGCACCTCTCGTACCCGCGCAATGTCTACCGCAAACACCTCTTGATCCAAGGTGAACGTGAGAAATTGGGTGGTTTCTAAAATCCCTTTGACAGACATCGGCACACTCCCTACGGCTAAAAACCCAACATACCTCTAAAAAAGATAGCCTGATTCAAAGCTTTGGAGAAGAAAAGATAGTGGAAAGTTTGAAAAAAGATGGTTTATAGGCCGTGGCACTGTGCAAATTTGGCCCACATCGTCTGATCCACACCGTGTAAAGCGAGCTGCTTTTCACGGGATTTTTCCCCCCGAACAATACACACTTGCCCCTTGGCAACCCCAAACTGTTTGGCCAAAAAGCCACACAAAGCCTTATTGGCCGCACCATCTACCGGTGGTGCATTCAACGCAATTTTCAGGTGATCCCCTTGCCAGCCCATCACTCGTTCACGAGATGCCTTAGGCTGAACCCGAACCGTCAGGTACAGGGTTTCCCCCTGCCAGCTTAGGGTCTCTCGCACCACAGTTAGCGGATACCCATTAAGGCTGCCACCACAATCTGTAGAATATTCAATACGAAGATACTCAACAATGCGGCAATAAAAGGGGAGATCTCCAAGCCAAACACGGTGGGCACATAACGCTTCAGTGGCCGCACCGCAGGCTCTGTTGCCTGAAAGATAAAACGGGCCAGAGGATGACGCAGATCCAGCTTTGAGGTCTGCCCGCGACGGAAGCTGGACCAGGAGTACAAATTAATCCCACCCCGTACCAGCAGCAGCAGCATATAGAAAACCACAATCAGATACACAAACTGGATCAGCTGCCCCAGTATGGCCATCATGGCTCCCCCTACATTACCGGAGGAGAAAAGGGCGTGTATCATGCTCTGCAGCATGTTGATGCCCAAAAAGGCCACGATGGGGGAAAAGTCGATACCCGCAATAGAGGGGATCATACGCCGCAGAGGACCCAATACCGGTTCGGTTACCCGTATCAGCAACTGAACGATGGGGTTATAGGGGTCTGGATTAACCCAGGAGATCAACACCCGAAAGAGAATAATCCAGGAGTAGATACCCAGAAAAAAGGTTAATAACTGACCGATAGAACTCATGATATCCATGGATATTTATTCCTTACACGTACTTACTTACCACTGAGTTCCTTGGAACGGCTCCAGGCAGCCTGTACCGCATCAATCAATGCACCACGCACACCATGACGTTCCAACACCCCCATCCCAGCAATGGTGGTACCACCGGGTGAGGTAACCCGGTTTTTTAAGACTCCCGGGTGTTCACCACTCTCCCGTAAAAGGGTGGCTGATCCCAGCAGGGTCTGTACCGCCAATTGATCAGCCAGATCCCGAGGCAGCCCACAGGAGACACCACCATCTGAGAGTGCTTCCGCCATCAAAAACACATATGCCGGCCCTGATCCAGACAGTGCTGTGACACCATCAATCAAGCTCTCCTGCTTCACCACAGCCACCTGCCCCACACTCTCTAGTACCGTTTTAGCCTGGGTAAGCTGAGCATCGGTCACATGGTCATTGGGGCAGAGTACCGTCACCCCCTCCCCCACCAAAGCCGGGGTATTAGGCATGGCACGAATGATCGGCTGTGGCCCATTGAGCGCATCCGCCATGGTATCCAGATCCATACCCGCTGCTATGGAGAGCACCACAGCCGTGGGGGGTAGGTGTTCCGCCACATCCGCCAACACGATGGGAACCAGGTTAGGCTTAACCGCGACCACAACCAAGTCAGCCCCCGTCACGGCATCGCGGTTTTGTGCATGACCCTGCAGACCAAATTTGGACTGTAGCGCCGTACGCTGGTCAGTATTAGGCTCGCCCACATGGAGGTTACGTCCAGGAAATTCTGCCTGACGTAGGCCCGCAAGGATGGCACTGGCCATATTACCGCCGCCTAGAAAGGCGATTTGAGGATGGGTGGACATATCTTTGACTCTCAACAGGCTATCAGAAATCCGTGGGCTATGAGCATAGCCTCTGTACGATCCGCTTTCCAGAATCAATCGGACGATAACGGTTCACGGGCACCAAACAGTGCGCTCCCCACCCGTACCATGGTCGCCCCTTCTTCAATGGCGACATGAAAATCGTGACTCATACCCATAGAGAGTTCATCCATATGAACACCGGGTAAGCGCATCTGTTTGACATGGGTGGCCAGGGTACGCAACGCACGGAAGTAGGGACGTACCTGTTCAGGATCTTCTGCAAAGGGTGGTACCGTCATCAACCCTTTTACCGTCACCCCTTGTAGCGGGGCAATGGCGGTGACCACCGCCTCCAGATCATCCGGTGCCATCCCACTTTTCTGTACCTCACCCCCCACATTGACCTGCAACAGTATCGGCATGTTCCGCTGCTCCTGGCCCATACGTTTATCTATCGCCTCAGCCAGCTCCAATGTATCTACGGTCTGCACCATATGAAACAAGCCGCCAATGTATTTGACCTTATTCTTCTGTAAAGGACCAATAAGATGCCACTGAGGGGTGGCCTCTGCAGGTATCTGAACCGCCGGCAGCTTCTCTCTGGCCTCCTGCACCCGGTTCTCTCCAAAGAGGAGATGGCCTGCCTGCAAAGCTTCTTCTATGGCTTGTGCTGGTTTACGTTTGGAGACCGCCATGAGCTGAATCTCCTGAGGGGAACGGCCCACGCGTTGACAGGCTGTGATGATACGCTCTTGTATCTGTTCCAAACGTTGGGTGATGGTTTCCATGGTCGTGAACCCGTTGGGGTAAATAGGAAAAAGGCCATGCTACAGGGTACACAGTATAAAAACACGGTACCATGATTGAGTCAGGATGAAACAAAGTGCTTGGATAAAAAAGGCTTGAAAAAAGTGTCACCTGATCACGGTGGATGTTGGACCTTTTTATGAAGGTACCGTTGTGTCCAGGTAGAATTAAAAAAAGGCTGGTCGAAATGACCAGCCTTTTTTTATACATCCAATGGGGATGACTTAGCCAGCCATGGCTTCATCTACCCACTCATACAGCTTGGATTTAGGCATGGCGCCAATCTTGGAAGCCTGGATCTGGCCACCTTTAAAAATCATCAAGGTGGGGATACCACGTACACCGAAGCGACCGGGAACGTTGGGGTTCTCATCAATGTTCAATTTGACCACTTTCAGGCTATCCGCCTTATCCTGAGCCAGCTGCTCCAGGAAAGGGGCAACCTGCTTACAGGGGCCACACCACTCGGCCCAGAAATCCACCAATACCGGCTTATCTTCTTGCAGAACGTCGGCTTCAAACTGGCTATCTGTGGTGCTCGTGACATTTTCGCTCATGATCTGGTCTGCTCCTCTTGCACATAAAGAGATATTGGCGCTACCACCTGGACCTTTTTTATAGGGGTCCACCGCTCAATGGCATACGCTGCTGTCCATGTTCCCACCTTAGGCATACCAAGGGGGCATATGTTCCAATTTCCTTAAAAAAAAGGAAATCCATTCTTCCATTTTCTACCCTACAAGCCACCATGGTGTGACATTGCATTCGTGCTACCGTAGGTTGCCTGCTTGCCGTTGTCAAGTTGCTCTCATTTGGCCTTTGACAATCCAGCGTCCAGTACCTATAGTTGCACATCCAAAATTTCTGTCTACGCGCGGTTAGCTCAGCCGGATAGAGTGTTGGCCTCCGAAGCCAAAGGTCAGAGGTTCGAATCCTCTACCGCGCGCCATTTATATCAAAGGCTTACGATTCACATCGTAAGCCTTTTTTGTTTCTAGCAATCAAATAGTAATCAGATGGTCGGAGGGGCATTCCAAAGCGTTGTACCCTTGGTGTCCTGCTATGCATTATCTGTCTGTTGCCTTCCGAACGACCTTTTTGAACACCCCAAAAGCATGACTTGCTCACTCTTGAGGACGGATCGGTTTACGCCTTCAGTGTGGGTCCACTCAACTAAAACTATCCCTAGATTTTTTAATGATGCGCCACCTGTACGCGCTTTTTCACGATTAGAGGTACCTGCTCTTTCCGCGCCACCACAGGCTTGCAGGTAAACAGGTAGAATGTGAACTCTTCCGCTCAGGGTGGGCCGTTTGGTCATGATTTGTCCTTCCTTCTTTTTTAGACATCCCCTTCTGTCTTATAACCACCCTGTTCTTGGTGACCTCTTGCCCAGGGACATTTCGGGACGAATCTGCATCCCTCATGGACAGGTAGATGCCATGGATATCTACCCCCTAAAAAACCCGCCCCTATATGACTATTTCACCCCGTTAGGAGGCTAAGATAGCGCTTACCTTTTTATGATTGACTGATCACTCAATCAGAGCTAAAGTCAGATCCATGGATACCTTAAAAGATAAAAAGACCCGCATTCTAGAAGCGGCCATCTACCTTTTTGCCAGAGATGGCTTCTGGAAAACCTCAACGGCCAGTATTGCCAAAGAGGCTCAGGTTGCCACCGGTACCCTATTTCATTACTTCAGCTCCAAAGATATCCTGATTGATGCAGTCTATATACGGCTTAAAAAAGATCTCTATGCCCATATTATGGCCAACTGGGACCCTAAAGCGCACCTAAGGGAAAAACTGCTACAAGCATGGACAGGTATGATCCTGTGGGCACAGAACAACCCCACACACTATGATCTCATGGAGCAACTACGTCTCTCAGAGCTGGTCTCCCAAGAGACACGTGAAGCCATGGCAGCTGAATTCACTGGCTTCTCCATGGATATGCAGATGGGTATAAAGGAGAAAATCATCTGCGACCTCCCCGTCACCTATCACCTAACCATGGCTGGCGCCCTTATTAATGCCACCATCACCTTCCTAAGAACACCAGAGGGAGAGGCTACAGAGACACAAACCACGATTGCACAAGGTTTTCATGTCTACTGGCAAGGCATCACTACCCATTAAACCGTGGGCTTTTTTTTAACCTTTTATGACTGACCAGTCAGTTAGCAGATAGAGCGATCACTATGGCCAAGCGATTGACCCTTTTACTCATCATAACCCTCATTTTAGTGGGTTGCACCTTGGTGCAAACCGAACCTTTTGGAGGTTTAGAACCCATGTCTGAACACACCCATACAAACCGTACAAGCCGCTATGAGGATGGCCAATTCATGAACACCATCCCCACGCCTCAGGGCCTGGAGAAAGGCCACTTCTGGTCAACCCTCTACCAGTGGATCTTTACCCGACCTGGCCGCCCCCCGACCCAACCCATTCCCGTTCATAAGCTCAGCACCCTTAAGGTAGACGATGGTCGTAGCCATATTACCTGGATGGGGCACTCTACCTTATTATTGGAGATGGATGGTCAAACTGTACTCATGGACCCTGTTTTCAGTAACCATGCTTCTCCCTTTGCATGGCTCCCCCCAAAAAGTTTTTTCCCTGAACTGCCCATCACCCTGGATACTGTGGAACACATTAATATCGTGGTGATCTCCCATGATCACTACGATCACCTGGATATGCAGAGCATAAAAAAACTTGGCCCCAAGGTGGATCACTTTGTGGTTCCATTGGGTGTGGGGGCCCACCTCCAACGCTGGGGGGTCCCTGAACAGAAAATTATCGAACGGGATTGGTGGCAGGAGACCACATTGGGGCCCCTGACCTTAACCGCAACACCGGCCCGCCACTTCTCTGGTCGTAGCCTGACAGGGGGTAATCAAACCCTATGGGCAAGCTGGGCCATACGTGGTCAATCAGAAAATATCTTCTTTAGTGGGGATAGCGGCTACTTTCCCGGTTTTAAAGAGATTGGTGACCGTCTTGGGCCGTTTGATCTCACCATGCTGGAGTGTGGTGCGTATAACCCAGGCTGGCCCAACGTACATATGTTTCCCGAACAGACCGCTCAGGCCCACCAAGATCTACGTGGAGAGGCGCTATTACCGATCCACTGGGGGCGATTCAACCTCTCACTCCATACCTGGAATGAACCCATTGAGCGGCTAAAAAAGGCGGCATCCCTCAAAGATCTTCAAATCATCACCCCCATGATTGGGCAACGATTCACCCTAACCGAAGCGTACCCCACTACATCTTGGTGGAAACATTTACAACCGATCCACCACCCTCAGGACCACGCACACGCTTCAGTACGCTAAACAAACCGTGAGGGTTCTAGCCGTTTCAACGGTTTGATACCACCTGAACATTGGGTCCATGCCATTCTCTACTGTCTGGGGCATGGGCCCAAACCCTTTGAAGTTAAAAAGACTATATTTCATACGCCTATAAAAGGTCCGTATGGATAACCTTGGCAGGGACAACCTATACCCAAAGGAGAGAATACACGCCATATCCTATCAACCCGTGCCACGGATATGGTCGGAGAATTCATACTGCAAACCGGCTTGTCACGGCCCCAAGTAACCCGCTAGATCCTCATATCCACTGGGATAACGAACCCTAAGCGTCAAGAGGTGACCCTGCGTAAGATTTGTAACCTCTCAAGTCTAGAATCTCTGTTTCAACACCAAGATATCAGGGTTTTCTACCTGAGCATCTCCGGGGCTGGTTGACCGGGACCAGTGGCACCGAATGACCGTAGACCCCCCCCTTAACAGTGCTCAGGCCCTATACCAATACAGCCCCAACACAGTATTTACTTACTCGTGGACAGGGTGCTATAGAAAGTGGACTGTTGGTTATGGGGTTTAAACACGTATACCTGTTCCAATCTGGCGACATTCATCCTATCTGCCCACGCAAAAACTCTTGCTTAGCAAACGCCTTATACAACCTCTCTACAACCCTGCCTGCCCTGCTACCGCTTGCACAGTTGGCCAAATTCATGGTCCATACAGCCTTTAAAGGATCCCCTCTGACCACATTGGAAACTAGGCGTAATCCCTTTTCAGCTCCATATGACGTGGCAGACAACTCAACCCAAGCAGAACCACCCCACCATAAAAGCAGGTGCTTTTTCTCGCACTCTCTACCCATACCATCCCTGCCCATTCAACATATCACCCTCAACACGTGTGACCCCTTTAACAGGGTGATGAACATTTAGCCCAAAAAACAGCCGAGCGTATGACATTTTTATGGTGTGGTTTAAGCTAGCAGCCCCAATAAAAACGGGCCAGAGGGTATCCTACCCCTCCGGCCCGAAAATGATATCTCGTACGTCACACCCAATAGGGTGGTTAACTCATATTATGAAGCCTGACGATAAGGAATACCCATATCACCAATCAGGGCACCTTCCAGACTAAGCAGTGTCCGCTTGGTCTGTAAACCACCATGGCCACTATACCCCCCCAGCTCCTTGGCACCAACCACACGATGACATGGGATAATTACAGGAATGGGGTTTTGACCTGCAGCAACACCAACCGCACGGGCAGAGCTGTTTAAACGCTTGGCCAGCTCCCCATAGGTCATGGTCTCACCAGGTCCAACCTTACTCATCTCCCGCCAAACTTTCTGTTGAAAGACGGTACCATCTGGACGAACGGTAAAGTCGACCGGACGAGGAGCGCGTTTAAAGTAGTCATCCAACCAACGGGTAACACGACGACACACTTCCGCATCTTCCTGAGGATCTGCCATGGAGTCCGGTAGTGACCAGGAGAGCGATACCAACGCCCCCTGACGGAGTTCCAACCACAACATGCCAACGGGCGAATCATAGGGCAAAAAAGACACAGGATTACCTCCCAGGTACTACCCCCTAAAAACCAGGGGTCAAACGTCCAGATGGACAAGTTTCAATGCACTTAGCCCTATTTATGTCAAGGGCCTAAATGCACTATAAAACTTAAAATCGGAAAAAGATATTGAATTCCAAAGAAAAAAATTTGTGATTCGTCATTTTATTGGTCATTAGGCAATAAAAAAACGTAGTTTTAGCTGCTCGCTAACCCATTGAAACCACCCAGGCCAAACACGCAAATCATTGTAATAAAAACAGAAAAAGCCCAGCACTAGTGGTGCTGGGCTTTTTTAGTACGTCTAGTAAGGCGTAGGTCTTATTTTTGAGCTTGATTACCGTACTTACGACGGAAACGCTCAACACGACCGGCAGTATCCACCAACTTGTGCTTACCAGTAAAGAACGGGTGGCACGCGGAGCAGACACCCAAAGTGATGTCGCCGCCGGTGGAGCGGGTCTTAATTTCGTTGGAGCAGCTGGCACACGTAAAAGTGGCCTCTTCATACTTGGGGTGGATGCCTTCTTTCATGGTGCTTCGTCCTTGCTGGCCCGACGGCTCTGTTCTTGAGTTACATGTTCATACCCCATGATCGCCATGACCATAGAGCTATTTTAACGCGTTTAAAGCAAAGCACCTGCCAACCTGTTGTAACCAGGCCCTCAGGCGTGCCGCCGACTCTGCTTCAATCAGCCGTTCATGCTTTCGAAAAATTCGCTATTATCCTTGGTCGCACGCAATTTGTCCAGGAGGAAACTCATGGAATCCAAAGGACCCATGGGGAGCAGAATGCGACGCAACACCCAAAGCTTGGAAAGCTCGTCCCGACCGGTCAGAAGCTCTTCCTTACGGGTGCCGGATTTGGCGATGTCAATGGCGGGGAAGGTACGCTTCTCCACCAACTTACGATCCAGGTGTACCTCCATGTTACCGGTACCCTTGAACTCTTCAAAGATCACTTCATCCATACGCGATCCGGTATCCACCAAAGCGGTGGCCAGAATGGTCAAAGAACCACCCTCTTCCACATTTCGTGCAGCACCAAAGAAACGCTTGGGACGTTGCAGGGCGTTGGCATCAATACCACCCGAGAGCACCTTACCTGAAGAAGGAGCTACGGTGTTGTAGGCACGCGCCAAACGGGTAATGGAGTCCAGAAGAATAACCACATCACGCTTATGCTCAACCAAGCGCTTGGCTTTTTCCAAGACCATTTCAGCAACTTGAACGTGGCGGGTTGCAGGCTCATCAAAGGTAGAAGAGACCACTTCACCCCGTACCGAACGCTTCATGTCGGTCACTTCTTCAGGGCGCTCATCAATCAGCAGTACCAACAGCACTGTCTCAGGATGATTTTCCGCAATGGAGTGGGCAATTTTCTGCATCAACATGGTTTTACCGGTACGGGGCTGGGCCACAATCAGGCCACGCTGACCTTTACCGATGGGAACCACCAGATCCAAAACCCGAGGTTCCAGATTGGATGACTCGTTCTCAATCTCCATCTGCAGCCGCTCATCTGGATAGAGCGGGGTGAGATTATCAAACAGAATCTTGTTTCGGGACTTCAGGGGATCTTCATAGTTGATACGTTCTACCCGCAGCAGGGCGAAGTAACGCTCGCTCTCCTTAGGAGCGCGAATCTGACCTTCAATCACATCACCGGTACGCAGGCCAAAACGGCGGATCTGCGAGGGGGAGACGTAGATATCATCAGGACCAGGCAGGTAGTTGGTATCGGGTGCACGCAGAAAGCCGAAGCCATCCTGCAGGACTTCCAAAACCCCTTCACCGTAAATCTGCCCGTTATTCTCGCTCTCGGTCTTCAGCAAAGCATAAATCAGCTCTTGCCGACGCATACCGCTGTAGTTTTCGATTTTCCGCTCCTCTGCCATTTCGGAGAGGTCGGCCGCTGTCATCGTTTTCAAGTCTTTGAGATTCATGAGAGTGCACGTAGGTCGTTTGGCGAAAGGGAGAGTAAGAAAAACGAATGGAGGACAAAAACCATGTCTGGCCTTTGTGCGCACATCCAAGATTATGCTAAATCATCTTTTAAGTGACGATTTTCAAGATCCATCTTGATTATCTAAAGCAGGGTTATAAAACATCAAAACCCAACATTCTTAAGGTTTACGCACCGAAAACAGCCCGCCGCTGCGGATTTTCAGGTGATTTTTGTAGGCCGGGGAAACGATACTGAGGTTTCAGTCGTGTCGGATTGCAGGAAAAACTACTTTTACTTCACTGGAAAGTCAAACGAAAAACCGCATGAATCGTGAAATTTCAGCCATTCAGCCACAACTGCCCAAACTCACGTCACACAAGGGGTTGGGGGGTTACCTTAAACAACAGCCAGCAGACTTCCATGTCGAGGAACTGCGACCCGACCCCTTAAGTGGGGATGGAGAGCACTGGATTTTACGTATTCAAAAGCAGGATTTAACGACAGACCAAGTCGCAGGATGGCTCTGTCGACGTTTTGGCGTACCCCGTAAAAACATCGGTTTTGCGGGACAAAAAGATCGGCACGCCATCACCATTCAAGATTTTTCCGTACACCTCCCTGGCAAGTCCCCCCCCAAAGGTTGGGACCAAGAGCTGCTGGAGGGGATCACCCTGCTTACACTCAACCGCGACCGACGCAAAATTAAACCCGGCATGCTCTCGGGCAACCGCTTTATCATTCGTCTGCGGGGGTGTGATGATACGCTCTCCATGGAACAGCGCCACACTCTGGCTGAACAGGCCCGGCAACGTATCTTAACCCAGGGGGCCCCCAACTATTTTGGCCCCCAGCGCTTTGGTCGGGATGGCGACAACTGGGATCAGGGCATAAAGCTCCTTAAAGCTGGGCGCAAACGCCGCAAGGGTAACCGTAACACCGAGGGGCTGCAGATCTCTGCTGTGCGTTCTGAGCTGTTTAACCGGGTTGTTGCGGCACGCTTACAGGCCAACCTATTCCAAACCCTGTTAGAGGGTGATGTGGTACAGCTGGCCGGTCGTACCGCTTCATTCCGGGTGGAAGATCTCTGCGCAGAACAACCCCGCTTTGATGCCAGGGAGATCCACCCCTCAGGCCCTCTCTTTGGTCAGGACCTGCTGGCACCCACCGGTGAAGCGGCCAAGTACGAAGAGCTGGTGGCACACGCAGAGGCCGATGTTATCGACCTATTGAACCGGTTTGGTATGAAGGGGGCTCGGCGGGCTATGCGCTTAATGCCACAGGATTTAACCCATAGCTGGGAGGGCGAAGATCTGGTGGCTACCTTCACCTTACCCCGAGGCTGCTTTGCCACCAGTGTCATGCGGGAGTATATGTAGGGCTTAAGGCGCCCCCAGGTAGGGGACAGGGGCACGTCAGCAATGTCTCTGGCCCTATCCCGTCAAACAGGAACCACCCTGCCACAGGGCCGGCCATACCCCATGCTGCCACTCAAGCAAGCGACACCTGAGGGTCGCCTCCTATTTTGAACCGCCGCCCACTTACAGGTCTGCTTTTGACGTCAAGGGTGGACCAACCATGCCTAGGCATGCTCAGGCATCGACCCAATCTGACCCCACACCGCCTGAACAGACCGCCTACCAATACTTCTCTGCATGCAAATTGCCGGGGTCTTTTTTGGATCCAGCATCATAGCCATGGTTATCAACCAAATACTGCTCCGAAAACTCGACCATACCAGGATTACCACACAGAAAAATGTGGGTATGGGCGGGGTCTAACGGAAAACCACACGCCTCTTCCAGCGCCTTCTTGTTCTCAACCCACTCATTCAAGCGACCGGTACGGCCGGCCCAGTCCTTATCATCCTGCGGACGTGAAACGACAGGAACATAGCGGAAGTGATCACACTGACGGGTTAACCCTTCCAACTCTGTGCGGTATCCCAGATCCCAGGAGTAACTGGCACCATGCACCACCGCAATGGGGGTTACCGGACACCCAATACCTAAGGCCATGGTACGAACCATGCTGATATAAGGTGCCAACCCAGTACCGGTGGAGATCATTAAAATATTCTGCCCCGGCGGTACGCGGTCTAAGGTAAAAAAGCCACTGGCTGATTTTCCTAAGAACAGTCGATCCCCCTCCTGCAAAGCAAACAGACGTGGGGTCAACTCACCACTTTGCACCAGGGAGATATAAAACTCCAAATAGTCCTCATGGCTACCACTGCTGATCGAATAAGCACGCCGGACCAGACGTTGGGCCTTCTCTTCTGGAACCTCTTCAGGATCCGATTCAGGAATACGGAGTGCTTCACGTTTAAGACCCAACACCGCAAACTGCCCAGCTTTGTAGGCAAAGCTTGATAGATCCGGCTTAACCCGAACAATCATCAAGTTGGGGGTAATATTCAGACGTTCTACCACTGTGGCGTTATACGCATTCGCCGTTACCATGCCCAGCTCTCCCTATTTGGTTAAAGCATGTGCTACCCACCCTGAATTTTACATATACACGCTTTTCAACCCCAGGAAAACCGTGGGGTGATCCCAACGTATATGTTTTGGAGCATGCCTTATCTGCCCCCTTCATGCACGGCCTTACGATGAAAAAGTCTATTTTTGCTCAAAGGGTTCTGCTATTGGACGCAGACGGTCCGTTGCCAATTACGGTCAGATTGCGCAGGATGTTGGAATCGCTCACTGTTAATGGCATCTGTCGAGATTAGCGCATGGTTACCACGGAACAACCCACCAAGCCTGATGTAATACGCTACCTCCTTGAAGAGGAAGGCCGCGTCATGCTCTGCGTGGATGCGACCCAAGAACAGGCTGAAGTCCCCCGTCGCTTTGCAAACGATAACAGCCTGCGGCTGGTGCTTAACCGCCAGATGCCCCAACCCATCCATGTGGGTGAAGATGCGGTCGAGTCGGAGCTGCGCTTTGGCGGCATCCCGCACTACTGCATTATCCCTTACGGGACTTTGTGGGGGGCGTTTAATCCCGATACCGGCCACGGCATGTTATGGCCAGACTCCATGCCCAACGATGTTCGACAGAACTATTGGCTCTCCCAATCCTTACAACAAGAGGGTGGGTTTGAGATGCCTGAAGGGGCCTTGGAGCAGGTTAAAAAACTGCGGATGGATGAAGAGCAGGCTCAAAATAATCGTCCACAGCTACAAATTGTTGAAGGCCACAGCAGTGAACCCCCTGCAGTTGTCGAACCCCCAACCGATGAAGATCCGCCCCCTCAACGTCCCAAACCTAGCCTACGGCTGGTCAAATAACCACCCAGCTCAAACCCACAGGCCACTCGCCTGATTTTAACCATGCCTAACCATACAACTTTACTTCATTACACAACACCACAACCGTCAGCATATAACCCTATGCATTTAAAAACCCTGCGATCCGTAAAGCTTTTATTGACAGAGAGACCGCCTGCGAGGGAATATAACTAAGAGGGTTTTCATGGTTATTTTCGCAAGGCAATGGATACTATTATGCTTAAAAAAATTATCTCAGGTGGTCAAACGGGTGTGGATAGAGCCGCACTGGATGCCGCCATTCATCAAGGGTTGAGCTGCGGTGGGTGGATTCCCGCAAACCGGCGTGCTGAGGATGGGCCCCTCTCTTCTCACTACCCCATGCGCCCCTTGGCCAAGGGGGGATATCTGGCACGTAACCGGCTCAATGTACAGGATTCCGATGCCACCCTGATCTTTACCGACGGGCCCGTAAGTGGGGGTACCGCCCGTACAGTGGAGTTTGCCCAGCGCCTGAACCGCCCACTCCTGGTCGTACAGATTCAAAGCTGCCTGCAAGACCCCGATCTTATCTCCACACTTTGCCAGTGGATCACAGCCCACCCGATTCAAACCCTTAATATAGCGGGCCCCCGAGAAAGCCGCCAGCCAGGCATCTATCAAAAAAGCTTTAACTGCCTGATTAAACTAATCGAAAAACTTCAAGACCCCCACCCCTTGGATCAAGCAGATCCTGACAACAAAAACTACTCTGCCTGCGCCTAACACCCATTTTAGAACAAAAAAAACCCCATGGACGTGGATCCATGGGGTGTTCAGCATCAGGGTACAAAGGGGCCAGCGATCCTATTTACACAGGTAAGCCTGACCAAATGCGGTGGGGTAGCGTGGAAGATGAGCGGAGCACATCTGACCGGACCACCACCAGCCCCTCGGTATTTCTTAAAATAATGGGTCCGATTCCTAAATGCAATAGTAAAAAATCGAATATTCAAATATTCTAATTTTTATGCTAGAAAATTCAGCTTTTCCCCCTTTTAGCCCCTTCGTCATGCTTTTTTCCCCCATGACCCTTGAACTTACTGGTTGGGTAACGTATCACAGCGGTAGAAGTAGCGGTTTATCTGCTGTTTTAAACACACATGAACGCTTGCAATGGGGCGCAACACACCCCATATGGTGCATAGAGACATTACCCATCGTGGTGAATTGAGGAGCCTTGAATGGCCATTTTACCCATTGTGACAGCCCCAGATCCGGTTTTAAAAAAGAAAGCGGAGCCTGTGGAGGCTGTCGATGAAACCATCCAGCAACTGATGAAAGATATGCTGGAGACCATGTATGACGCCCCCGGTATTGGTTTGGCAGCGCCCCAGGTTGGGATCTCCAAACGGATTATTGTGGTGGATGTCACCTACTCCGAGGATGGGGGTAGTGATGGTGAACCCTACTGCCTGGCGAACCCAGAGATCATTGCGGCGGATGGTGAGATCACTTGGGATGAAGGGTGTCTTTCTGTCCCAGAAACCACCGGCAAGGTCCACCGTAAGGAACATGTGACGGTGCGTGGCCTGAATGAACTGGGGCAAGAGGTTACTTTGGATGCCCACGGTCTGTTTGCGGTCTGTCTACAGCATGAGATGGACCATCTGGACGGGACCCTGTTCATTGATCGTCTCTCGGCGCTCAAACGCAATATGATCGTTAAGAAACTTAAAAAACTTAAAGCGGAGCATGCCTAATGAGTACATGGCGCGTAGTCTTTATGGGCACGCCTGATTTTGCTGCCGGTTCACTGCAAGCACTGCTAGATGGCCCGGATGAAGTGGTTGGTGTCTTTACCCAGCCTGATAAGCCGGTTGGCCGAGGGATGAAGGTTCAGAAAACACCGGTCAAACTGTTGGCTGAACAACATGATATTCCGGTTTTTCAACCCAACAAGCTACGTGAGCCAGAGGCTGTTGCCGATCTTCGCGCCCTAAAACCTGATATAGTGGTGGTGGTTGCCTACGGGCAGATCCTCTCCCGCGAGGTACTGGATATTCCACCCCATGGCTGTATTAATGTACACGCCTCCCTACTCCCCCGCTGGCGAGGGGCTGCCCCCATTCAGCGCGCCATCCTAGCTGGTGACCGTGAAACCGGCGTAACCATTATGGCCATGGAAGAAGGGCTGGATACCGGCCCCATGTACAGTACCGTGGTACAGACTATTTTTTCAAAAACCACCGGTGGCTTACTACATGACCAGTTGATGGGTGCAGGGGGCTGGTTACTGGTCGACACCTTGGCCAAGATCAAAAAGGGACTCACCCCACGGATACAGCCGGAAGAGGGTGTAACCTACGCCTCTAAACTTAAAAAAGAGGAAGGGGTGGTGGACTGGGGCCAACCAGCGACGGAAATTCAACGTGCCGTACAGGCCTTTGATCCCTGGCCATGTACCTTTACCTCTTGGCAAGGTAAACCGTTAAAGCTCTTCTCGGCTACGGTAGTGGAAGGTGAAGGTAAACCGGGTGAGGTTATCCGGGTTGAGAAGGATGGCTTTGTTGTCGCGTGCGGTGAAGGGAGCCTACACCTTGCCGAAGTTCAAGCGGCTGGCAAAAAGCGTATGGCTGCCGGAGACTGGCTACGTGGGCGGGGCGTGGAAAAGGGTGAAACCCTGGGCGAAGGATAAGAGAGCGCCCACACGTTTAAAGAAGTAGAGGTTATCATGGTTGGGGCACCCCAACAGCGTATGGGTGATCATCTGTTTTATCCCCTGGCATGTGGCAACCAAGGCTTTTTTAGCGGACCGGCCCCTTTGTTAAGATAAAATGCCGCAGCCCCACGCCACAAACAGGGTGACCATAAACTTGCTCTCCTCACCCTATGAACATGGGATGCAACACCCCCTGAGTCACAGCCTCTTGCCTGGACATAAGGCTAAACCTGGAAAAGGCTTAGGGGTGGCTGCGTGGTCAGAGCTTGACCTCGCCACCTCATATCGACCCATCAGAACCCACAAACCACCCCTCCCTTTTACGATTATGGGGATGGGATAGAGACATACAGATCTCTATTGGTTGGTCGGGCCTCTGTTCTTCTAATAGGAGCTAATCGATGAACACCATGAAAACAGCCGTGCTACTGGCTGGACTCACAGCACTGTTTATGATGATTGGCTTTGCCCTGGGTGGCCAGGGCGGCATGCTTATCGCTTTGATTTTTGCCGGTGGTATGAACTTCTATGCCTACTGGAATTCAGACCAGATGGTTCTACGCATGCATAATGCCCAAGAGGTTGGCCCCCGGGAGGCCCCCGAGCTCTATGGCTTGGTACAATCCCTGGCCAAACGGGCCAAAGCCCCCATGCCTCGGGTTTATGTCATCAATGACCCCTCCCCCAACGCGTTTGCCACAGGGCGGGATCCTGCGCATGCTGCGGTAGCGGCCACTACAGGCTTAATGCAGATACTTAACCGCGAAGAGCTGGCTGGCGTCATGGCCCATGAAATGGCCCATGTCATTAATCGAGACACCCTCATCGGGACCATCTCTGCCACCTTTGCGGGGGCCATCACCGCCATCGCCAACATTGCCCAATTTGCTATGATCTTCGGTAGCCATAATAATGAGGAAGAGGGAGGCGGAGGTGCCATGGGTCTGGTCATGATGATCTTAGCCCCCATCGCTGCCTCACTGATTCAAATGGCGATCTCCCGGACACGGGAGTATAAAGCCGATAAAATTGGGGCTGAGCTATGCGGTAACCCTCTATGGCTGGCCAGTGCGTTGGATAAACTGGAGCGTGGGGTTCAGCAAATTCCCAACCGCACCGCAGAGGCCCACCCAGCTGCGGCCCATATGTATATCTGCAACCCTCTGGCCGGTGGTCTGGGCAATCTATTCTCTACCCACCCTCCCATCCCTGAGCGCATCAGACGTCTCGAGCACTTAACAGGCCGCTGAACCGAGTTGCATACAGAACACTGAAGGCAGGGGGGTAACCTCCTGCCTTTTTTATGGCCCCTCTTCCATACCCCTAAAGCACCACCACCCAGAGTACAGAGCAACCACTCACTAGGCCCATAGAGCGTAGCCCACCCTTTTTCTAACCCCTAAAGCCTGCAACCGTACGATCACGACGCATGTTAAAAGGTCTGGATACATGGGCGATAAAACAGAGGGTGGGCAGACAAAAGCAAGATTCCTACGCTCATCTTAACCATGGGGAAGATCTATCGCGGGGTGGATTGACCCCACCTAGGCAGAAGCTTAAACCACAAGACCCGGCCAATCTGGCCGGGTCTTATGGTTTAAAGGTCGATAAACGGTATGGGTAGACCAAACAGATCGTCTGTTCTACGCCTCCCAAGAGCTGTTGATGGTCCAGCCTGCCAGGGTCTCCGTAAAACGGGCTTGCAGATCATCACGATGCTTTTCCGCATTGGGTCCCACCAAAACCACCACCAGATTTTCTGGTTGCAGCAGCAGCTCTGCTTGGGACTGCACCTGTTGGGGGGTGAGTTGCAGTACCCGTTGCCAGCTATCAGTCACTGGCTCTACGCAACGGAACAGATGGTCACTGACATAGCGCTCCACCAGTTCAGATGGACGATCCAGCGAACTACCCAAAGCCGCATACCAGCGGGTCATTAAGCGCTTCCACTCCTCTTCAGAAGCAGGCTCGTGTCGTAATTTATCCAGTTGATGAATTAAATTACTGAACAGGTTATCTAAATTTTCAGGAGAAACCGATGCACCAATCTCCAATGTACCGGTATCCGTATAGGCGGAATAGGCAGCCCAGAGGTCATACACCAACCCTTTTTTCTCACGTACCTGAGCTTGCAAGCGGGAGGCAAAGCCATCATCCAACAGCCTGCGCATGGCCGCTGTCGGGTAAAAATGGGCTGGGTCCTGCTGGCCAGCGGCACGGAAGAACAGGCTTATTGACAGCTGTGCGGTAGGATCGTTCACCGCCAACCAGTGGGGTCCCTTGGGCATAGCTGGTGGTGGTGGCGTTGACTCACCAGGACCCGAGGGCAATGCACCTAAACACTTGTTGGCCAGATCATGGACATGGCTGTGCTCCACCGGACCAAAGAAGGCAATGGCCATATTATCACCCCGGTAGTGCTTGGCCAAAAAGCGTTGTAGATCCGCCACTTGAAGGCTCTCTACCGCTTCACGGGTACCCAGTACGGAGCGACCCAGGGGATGATTTTTCCACAGTTGATCACTGGCCAACACAAAAGGGTGGGTATTCTCCCCGGCTTCATTTTCATCTTCACGCATCTCTGCCAAGATCACCTGCCGCTCATTTTCAATACCCAAAAGAGCTGGCTCGGTAAACAGTTCGGAAAAGAGCGTCAAACTCTCTTCCAAATGGATGGGGGGAACATTCAACCAGTAGAGGTTAGATTCCGGGCCCGTGGCGGCATTCATATCCGCCGCCAAAGCTTCCAGCCGCGTATGCAGTTCGGTCGGGTCAGGAATACGTTTGGTGCCCTTAAAGAGCATATGCTCTAAAAAGTGGGCAATACCTGCCTCCCTTTCCAGCTCAAAACGGCTTCCAGATCGGGTAAGAATGGTTACCCCAACCTCATGAAGCCAAGGCATGGGAAAGCTAACCACGGTCAGGCCGTTGTTTAATTGACTGATACCGTGCTGGGGCTCAGTAAGCGGGTGGGCTTGGGAAAATGCTTCCATATCCATGGGTGGCAAAGGTGAGTACTTCCGTTGTGATTGAAAAAAAGCCCATTAAATAGGGATGTCCCCTCAGGTGCAATAGAAATCAACACAGCCCCCCT
>NZ_JBAHUQ010000042.1 GCF_036689865.1 Magnetococcus sp. PR-3 | reverse complement strand
TCTGGGCCTCCTCATCACCGCTCAGCATATCCAACCTACCCCACTTTCTGACCGGTCACCAGCTTTAATTTTTATTCAACTTTTCTCTCTAACTCCAATGCAACCAGCACCAAACGTATACAATAGATATCTCATATTTTCACTGGCTTACAAAATCAACCAACGCAACAATCAACCTTCACCTTGAGCTTTTTTCTTATCATGGCTACGACCTGCTTGCGCCCCCGCCCCACCTGATCTGCGCCCCGAAAAAGCACCAGACATATTTTCAAACAACGAATTCTCAGCCCGAATCTTTTCAATCTCCACAGTTGTCTGCCCTGCATTTAAGACATGATTACGCTCAGTCTGCATCAACACACCCACAACCTCTTGCAAAACAACCTCTTTATTTTCTAACTGCCGTGCGATCGCAAGACCATGTTCCTTGCTATCCAGGTTGGTCAGTTCATTATGGTAGTATTTGATTTCGTTTAGGGTTTCTCGATACATACGCAGAAAAAAGAACGCCACATACTCAATAGCCAACACCATACCCGCCTTGGGCGCATACACCAGCAACAGTTTTGAAAGTGGGATCGTCGCAAAATCTTTAATTTCTGTCGGATCCCCCCACTGAAATAAAATCACCACCCCCATCACAGCAATCGTCAAAGCAGAAATAAGCATATATAGAGACTTGGATTCCAACTTTTCCAAATGCCCATCCAGCCGTTCACGTAACCGCAGGCTAGGGCTATCAATATACGACTGCATCGCCTTTCTGGCCTTCAGAGCTTGATTCTGTTTTTGGATGGCAACGGAGCGGGTTTTCAAGCCCTTTGGTGATCGATGACCAGCAGCTGAATAGCTGGCTTTACTGCCCTGTGAACGCGCATGACCGACCGTAGAGTGTGAGAGGCCCTCAGAATACGCCTCTTGCAGGGCCAAATAGAGCTCTTGTTCAAGGCGGGTTTTCTTGCTTTTGTTCAGGAAATACTGAAACCCATAAAAGAAGAGAAGGCTCAGCAATGCAGCAGAGACACCACCACTAAAAACAACAACCCCTTTAAGCGCAGGATAACCTGGCTCAAAATAAGCTTTTATACTTTCAATAGAAACACCACCACTCCACACCCCAGCCCCTAAGAGCACCACCATCAAGATCAAAAGCTCAACCACAATCATAGAACGAGAGGTAGAGGCCGTGATCTTTTCTAAGGTCATGAACTTATTTCTATAATGCTCTTCCAGCTCTTCTCTCTTATGCCTCTGTTGAGCATGAATACGATCGTTTTCTCGCTTTAACCCCTGATCTAGGGCCTCAATTTTTTCTATTAAGGCTTGGATAGCTTTGTCGTTCTCCTCAGCACCCCGCGAACCCTTTTTCTGCTCAAGTGCCACCAGATCATTCAGCAGAGTTGCACGTTCGGCCTTTAGGCTTTCCAGGGATAACAAGGACTCTTTTGCATCCGCTTCAGGCTGCTCTTCCATCTTACGTTACCCCTCTTTTACGCCACATGTTCATCCCAAGCCAGCCAGTATCCCTCAAAGACACCCAACCGCTTGGCGTAGATCGCTTGAAAACCTGAGAGCGACTTACCCAATTTACGGGCTACCGTCCGTTGATTAAAGTGTTTTATGTAGAGCAGTTTAAAGATGTTTTCCATATCCGGATAACGCCCCTGCAAACGTTCCATAATATCCTGCACCCGTTCTGCAATGTGGTTAACCTCATCCGACCGCCAGCCAGCCTGCGGTTCATGGGGATACAACGACACCCCATGGTTCTGCATAATGCGTCCGGTCTGGCTTATGGTGGCAGCTCTTGGCCCCACACTCTGCCGAGACCACTGCCCCCACACCTTTAGCGCCTCTTCCACCTGAATTTGCTGCCTCATTTCACATACCCCTATCGCTGTTCAACGCACCTGCTCCATGCGTAAAATCGATGACCCACAAAGTGTGCGGTTTGTTTTATAGAGAGAGAGGACCAGCCAAACCCCATGGCTTACCCCTTCTCCAGCTTGTTCCTTTTCCAGCTTGCACCGGCACCATGCGTGTCCTGATGATCTGGGGGGACGCACCTTCCCGCCCACCAGACCCCCATCATGACCGCATCAAACACCAACCATCCCTCCCCTCCTGCATCGATTATGACGCCGACAACAGGAACGCACAGATCACTTTAGTCATTAGCCTTGGCCGATTTTTTATCCCCAAAAAAGCCTCTTTTCACAGATAACAGCGGGCCTCTTGCCAACCCTCCCCCGACATTAATCCGGGGAGCGCGGAGCACAGAGACACGCCCCACCCAACCCTTAACCAGCATCTCGTTCAGCCAACACCTTCCACAGAGATCTAGATCACAAGTTCGGCTACCTTACGCCCCACACCTCGGGTTAAAGGCAATCCCAACCTGAGTGAGGCACGGCGCTAAGCATCCCTATGCAACATCCGTTTGGGTACGCTGGGGCACCCCATAGGGTGCCACGTTCAGAAGGGATCTTAGGGACAAACTCAGGGCACACAGTGCACCGCACACCACTGCTCAAACGACATCCCAACCAGGGCCAGGCAGCGTGCTTGACGCCAGCTTTCGGCATCGGTCTGGGCACGGTGGGCGGCACTCAGTTTGAGCCAGTCTGACCCTCTTGCGCCCTGCGGGGGTAAGATTGCCTGCTTGCTTTTATGCGGTGCCTTGGGCTGTTCCAATGCACGATACTGCTCCCAACTGCGGCCTTGCCCTTCACACAACGCCACAAAAGCCCCAATCGCCGGAGGGTGCGCCACCCCACGGTTCAAAGCCTGCAAACCTTGCGTCACCTGTGCAGGTTGCAGATGCGCCAAACCTTGCGCCCACTCCTTGATCAAAAACTGTTTCTGGTCTTCGTCCCGGTAGAGGGGTCGACCAGGAAATTTAAGTTCAAACCGTGCCAACACCTGTTTGGCCGTGCGGGTGTCCAAGGTGGTCTCGGGCCTCTTGGGCAAGATCGTGGGCCAAGCTTGTGGGCCGGCCCCCAGTGTGGGTGCGAGGGACTCCATAAACCTGACCTCCAAATCGTTTACTGTTGCCAATCCATGTTCGGGCCGCCGCTTGCCAATCCATCATCACACTCCCCTTAGCGGTGTGATGATTTTGAAACGCCTCAAACGGTTCGCCCGTCAAAACCAAATTCTGATCTCGGGCATACGCCAAAAAGTAGTGCCGTAGCGCTTCCACAGCTGCAAGCTTGGTTGGAAAGCTGCTTTTACGTTTACCCTTGCTTGCCTTCCGCGCCCGGTTTGGCTTTGCCCCCCCTTGGGGGGATACAGGGGGGATACTCTTTTTACTCCCTTCCCCTTCCCCTTCCCCTTCCTCTTGTGCAGGTGTGTGACCCGTGACGCACGGGTCATCTACGGCAATGAACTCACCCGCACCATCTTCATCTAACACACTGTTTTTATACGGCACACCCCCCTCTTCTCCTGTAGGTTTGGGTAAAATGGAGGCCTTCTCCCGGTTGTTTACAATTTGATGATTAGAAAAAGAGGGAATACATCCATACCATCCATCCCCAACACGATACTTATGCACAAAACCACGGGTGGCCAACGCGTCAAGCACCTGTGCCATATCAAAAGTATCGTATGGCAATACATCTAATTTCAGCTCATGGGGACGCCATTTAAAACGTCCTTCCCGATCACAAACGGTAAACAACCCAATAAACGCCAACCGCAAAGGCAGCTCTGAGGCAACCTCCGCCTCATACAGATCATGGTGCCGGAACAGCTCCGGTTTCACCGTACGTATTCTCGCCATCACGCCTCCTTCTCGACATGACACCTATTTATCGTTGAGCCAATGGCTTTCATAACCTGCCCACCGATAGAGGTTCGGGTAAGCCAACCATGTTTTACCAACGCCCTGCTTTTATGCGCAGACCACAGGCTTTAACCCCCTTCTTACGTTCATGCACACGTTGCACACGCCTTCTGGCACCTACGCTTTTTATGCGCGGACCACAGGCTTTAACGCCCTTCTTACGTTCATGCACACGCCTCTGGTTTCATGCACCTTCTGCTACCTACGCTCAGATCAAAACCAACGGCTTTTACATCCTGCTTACGATCATGCACACACGCTGTAGAGCCCGCCGCTTTTAAGCGCTCCGGTGGCCATACACACGCTTCAAAGCTCTGGGTGTCCGAACACCTTCAGGTGCCTACACCCGGATCAAACAACCCCTTGATGTCTCTGCTATGATCACAGGCTTGACCCCAAACAACGACTCCCCCCCTAAGATGACCTGCGCGGGCAAAGCCTACAGCCTGCATACCACTTTTCTAGATACGCACTGGGCACAACCCCATGCTTCTTACAATCATTCACGGTCTCCAAGCGCCTTCGGGTACCTGCACGCCGCTCAAGCAACAACGCGGCGCCCCTCTGTTGAGATCACATGCGGAGCGACAGCCAACCTGTTACCTGCCCCTCCAAAGAGCCTGCATACCGGTAACACTCACACGATGCAGGCCCCTTGACCCACAGGGCCGCATGATTGCACTCGGGCGGATACGCGCTAACCACACCCCATCTCACGGTTCAACCGCATGCAGGCCCCTTGACCCACAGGGCCATATGATTGCACTCGGGCGGATACGCGCTAACCCCACCCCATCTCATGGTTCAATCGCATGCAGGCCCCTTGACCCAAAGGGCCGCATGATCGCGCTCGGGCGGATATGCGCTAACCCCACCCCATCTCGTGGTTCAATCGCATGCAGGCCCCTTGACCGACAGGGCTATATAATCGCGCTCGGGCGGATATGCGCTAACCCCACCCCATCTCACAGTTCAACCGCATGCAGGCCCCTTGACCCACAGGGCCGCATGATCGCGCTCGGGCGGAGATGCGCTAACCCACCAGAGGTATCTCTATCTGGTGGTTAAAAGGGGAGGTTAAGCGGCGGTGATTTCCGGTGCGCCGAACACATCGGGTCGCAACAGATAGCGGCTAACCCTGCCTTGGCTTAAACGCTCCACCTCTAATACCCGTTCGGCCGGACACCGCTGCCACTGAGAAACCGCACTGGGCGATATGCCCAATGACTTGGCCACCACAGAGCCTCCCCCACTCACCCGTATGGCACGACGAAGTGCCCTCTTTTGCTGTTCCATTGTCTCTCTCCTTGGTCACAATGTTTAGCATTTCTTACAATCGTGTTCAAGTAATTCTTAAAATGCTATTTAAGCGCTCCTTAAATATACTGTGTGCAGGAGGTGGATATGTCTTTTGCAGAACGTTTTGATCGTGCGCTATCCCATACCGGGATCACACAGACCCATATTGCTCACGAGCTGGGCATTAAACCTGCGGCGGTTTCTCAATGGAAAACCGGCGGCAACGGGCCTAAATTCACCCACTTATGCCAACTGGCTAAGATACTGGGAGTCTCTTTGGATTGGCTGGTATGCGGCCAAGGGGAGATGGGCCATGAGCCGGAGGGACGCTACAGACCCGAAGAGCAGATGCCTCTACTGCCCATATTGCAGGCCAACCAGGTAACCGACTGGCTTAAGAACCGAGAATCGATCCAGGCCCCCTGGCAGCGCATGACCCACGAAGATTTACAAACGCTGGGGGCTGGCACATTTATCATGGTGGTGCATGTCGATGTTATGGCGCCGCGACTTCAGCCTGGAGATCAGGCAATTTTTGACCCCACCCAGCCCCCTAAACATAACGATATTACGCTTGTTTCCAAAAAAGGCAGTGACGGACTAACCCTCAGGCGTTTTTTGGATGATGGGATTTCTCACTATCTTTGCGCCGATGACAGCCGATACATAAAAGAGAGCGTCGATGCGTGGGATTTCCGTGGCACGATGCGTGCTTTCCATGGAAAATAATAATACTCTTTTTTTTGGAGCCCCCTATGTCAACAGCGCTGGCCACCCAGACTTATAGCTATCCACTCATTTCTTTTATTCATGCCGGCAACTGGGGAAGTTTTGTTGATATCTTTGAACCAGGCGATGCCGAACAGTGGGTAACAACCGGTAAAAATTATGGTAAGCACGCCTACGCTTTACGTGTCAAAGGCCATAGCATGGAACCCAAATACCCCCAAGGGTGTGTTGTGGTGGTTGACCCACGGGGCAAAGCCCAAGCGGGCGATACCGTCATTGCCCGTATTGATGCCGAAAACGAAGCCACCATGAAGGTCTACAAAAAGGATGCCCTAGGCAACCGCTTCCTTAAACCCATCAATCCAGCCTTTCCAACCATTGATATGCAAAAAATAGATGTGGTGTTTTGTGGGGTTGTGCGCGAGATTGCTGAACACTCCTAACCCCGCTACCGCTTGATCCTGAGCAACCAATTGATCGACACCCCCGGCTCAAACGCAGCTGCCACCCCGCGACACCCAAGCCACGGGCACCCCCCTCATAGGATGGTGCTTCATTACGCACAGCGACCGCTTACCATCAACAACCCGACACCCCAGCCCCGCACAATCCGATCCACACCACGCCCCCACCGCACACGTCATTCAGCACAGCCTCACCCACCCCAACCTCACCCCAACACATCCCCAGCACCACCCCAACACATCCCCAGCACACACCAGCACCCCACCAGCACATACCACCTCAGCACATCCCAAGCACCACCTCAGCACATCCCAAGCACCACCTCAGCACATCCCAAGC
>NZ_JBAHUQ010000041.1 GCF_036689865.1 Magnetococcus sp. PR-3 | reverse complement strand
TCCCAAGCACCACCTCAGCACATCCCAAGTACCACCTCAGCACATCCCCAGCACACACCAGCATCACCCTGCGCTTTATCGTAAAAAAAACAGACGCCTTCCCCATCCTGCAAAACCGACAGAATAAGACATGCTTAACTATATTTAACTATTTTTTAACTTTTAGCTTGCCTGTCTTGTAAGTTTTGCTTATTTTTAAATCAACGGCGAACACACATACCTACGTTTATGAACAAAGGCCGTTCAGATGTTGCCCAGCCCTTTTTTTTAAACGAGGGGCTGGGCAACACAAAGAATCCAGCCAATTTACGGGGCTAAGTGCACAACGCCACCTCTGTTTAAACGGCACCTTTTGTCCCTTCCCAGCAGAGGCCACAGCACGGCTTGAGTCACGCTCGCCCCAACCAACACCAGAGACAGCCTGCACAAAAAACCACAGGCACACTGGATGGAGCCAAACCGATCCGAGCGGGAAGCAGCGCATAGGGAAAAGACAGGCGGCTAAAGAGATGCGCCGCACAGGCTAAAGAGGAAGGCGAAAAGGATTGGATCGTATCAACAAGCGATTCAAGTCAAGGGCAGAACAGTTGAGCATCGCCCGCCCCACTCATACCGCACACTCAAAGCCAGAGATCGCCGGAACAAGGGCTCAACAGCCGCTTACAAGAGATGTTCACAAAAAACCAAGTGCGGATCACAGAACAGACAAGCGCGCACACCCTGACCTGCTTAAAAGATCAAGAGCGCGCCCCAAACCGCACACATAGTGAGCAAAGGCCGTGGCCACAAATTAGAATTTACCGACATGCGACATTAACCAAGTCCAGAACGGTGCAACAGAGCCCCTCACCTGCCAACTCTCACAGGCAAAGCCCCATCAAGCAGAGGCGTATGAGCGGCTTGAGTCGCGTTTATCCATAACCAACATCAGAGATAGCCTGCACAAAAGACCACAGGCCACTAGGTGGAGCCAAACCGATCAGAGCGGGAAGCCGCGCATGGATAAAAGACGGCGGGCTGCTAAAGAGATGCGCCGCACAGGCTATAGAGGAAGGCGAACATGATTCAATCGTATCAACAAGAGATTCAAGCTTGGGCTGAAGAGCCTACGGCGAGCCACTGTTTTACAGCGCTTGCCAAGCATGAGCAGTGGGCGTTGGCGGGCCTTTTTTATCAACAACACCCGGCTTGGCTTGAGGATGCCATGGGAGAGATGCCCTCTGACGCCAAGAGCGCGATGACCTGGGGATTACTCGGCCAACCCACCTTAATGGATGATGCCCTGGCAGCCTTAACCCACTACTGCGCTCGGCAGATTCAACAGGACATTGATTTAGCCACAGAGTCTATAGAACGTGAGGACGACTTCCCCATGCACATGGGCACCTGCATCACCATCATCGAAGCCGACACCCGCACCAGAGCCAAAGAGAGCAAAAGAGAGCAAAAGAGATAAACAAATAACCTGAATCGACCTGTAGTGATGAGGCTACACTTTTCTGTACGGCAAGCTCACACTTCACCTTTCTAAGAATCTTTATGATCTGGTGTTCTGTGAATCGGGTTTTACGTATAGCAGCCCCCCGGCAACCTCAGTCTGCCAGAGAGCACTCTACTTCTGAACGGCACTACTTAGGGAATGCTTACTGGAAAGGTTCAGCTTACAGTTCCTGGGGTGTCATATGGTGATCTGGTTGCCGTTGATACCTGCTTTGATGTCACCCTCAAAGATGTTGGCAAGACCTACCTGCAATGAGCTATCAAATTTGCCGGTTAGGTGTGACTCGGGAACACTCTATCCCAACAAACTACCCGTTATCACTGCTTACGGATGCTGCACCTACCTGCAAGCCACACAACGCTCAGTGATAACAAACGAGTTTTTGTGCTCGCCCTGACCGTTACCCTACAAGACCTTACTTAATGAGAAGAGATTGAGATAGAACACCCAGACATCAAGACCCCAGAGCAATGGTATTGTAGAACGTTCACATCGCTCTTTGCTAGACGAACATTTCAGGGTAATGGGATGGATAAAAAGGATGTATGAATCAATTGAGCAGAGGAAGAGAGTCTGGACGCTTTATGGGCCTCTACAATCACAAACGACCACACTAAGGAGGGTAAAATCCCTACGCTATTTGAACTGCAGGGTTACCGAAATCTGGCAATGGCACTAAGAAGGCAGTGAAGGCAAACATCCAATCGGGGCGCAACTGACAGATGATACCATCACTGAACATATTCTGACGGGGTCATACAAGCCGTATAACAAATTCATTCAAATTTGAGCACCCTCTAGAGCTTCCTTTAGAGCATATTTCACTGCCCGTTCTCGATAGTTAACTAATGTATCCAAGTGCTGTTTGAACAACACCTTCGCCATCCAATAACTAAATTCTCTCCAATTATTAAATGGCTGCGGCTCTATATCTGGATCCTCACAGACCTCATCTACATTTTGATGAGCACGATAACGAGACAGGGTCCGGGCTATATGAAAATCAAATCCCACACTACCGTTAATAGGTTTAGGTAAAATGAGATTCCCCCCTCCTGCAGGACTGGAAAACATTACACTTGATTCTTTAATTACGTCCCGGAGCCCCCACTTGAAACCAGGGAGAAAAACACCACCGTTCACCAAAGCCTTCAGATCATCAGCAGGCATAAACCGAAAACATTGTAGGGCGTCACTGATCTCACCTTTATAAAACTTAGCATCCTGTTCTTTAAGGCCTACCTGATCTATAAACTCTTTTAGATGATCACTCACAGCAGAAACACAATCAGCTTGGCTCAAACTTTTATCTAATTGCGGATCAATATCGGCCCTTCCCAACACAAGCTTCATCTTTTCATACTCTTGCCTTAGATCCGCGGCAACCTGCTGCTCAACAATGACCATGGAGACTTGATAGCCAAATAATTCATTAATCAAACTGTGAAGGTGCTGTTCTTTATGGTTACGAGCCGTACCAACCGATGTACTACGAATATAAGGTTTCTGAGCGACTTGAGTCCGAATTAATGCGCTTGGCAGCAACGTACCAATATGATGGACATCCAATATTGAACTAAACTTGGCTGTTTCCTCTGAGCCATCCGCAAGGCGTTCCCCCTGAGCGATAACCCGATTAACCTCCCCCTCTAAACTTTTTTGGAGTTGGCAGACATAACAGACAATCTGATCAATAAAATTCGTTCGAATACTAGCTTTAGCGTAGTCTATTTGCTCACTTCTACTACCACCAGCATTTTTGATTGCTGTGTTGACCTTTTTCAGCTGGCCATGAAATTTGTATTCAGCCAACTTCAAAATATCATTAATATATTTAGCGTCTACCGCACAAACCACAGCACGTCTCCAGGTAATGCAGACATAAAAGGGCCTTCCCCCTATCCTTATTGGACTTCAGAGAAAGGCCCTTTTATTTACCACAACTGATGCTTTGGCTCAACCTATCCGGAAATATTTTTTTCCCGTATTTACACGGTCAGAGTCGAGTTAACATTAGCCTATATATATAGTTCAAACCAATCACACATAAACCTCATAACTGGGAATTTCAGCATTGCCGCCATGTTCTAGCACAAATTCTATATTTTTTTGAAGGTCTGCTTTGACGTTGCTGTTGCAGTTTTGCTTGCACTTATTGAAGGCTTCCGTTTCCTTCACACTACAGAGCCCTTGATCTTGCCCCACTTTGGACATGCCATCACCAAGAGGCGCATCACTAGAACTTGTGCGCTCATTGACTGACGTTGAAACTTCGTCGAATCGCTCTTGATTGAAGCCCATGACATACTCCTTAACTTAGGGAAAAAGGCAATCATTTCCTGGCATATACCAATATTGATTACCATTTAACATAGACCCTATCGCCTGACTTGGTTAGCGGGGCCTCTCCAATAAAACAGTCCTGTAGCAAATCCGTAAGCTTTGGACTGGAAAAATCACCAAATTCATTGCGTCTGAATTAAAAAAAGGGCCTAACGCCACAAAAAAGCACAAACCACCCTATCAAGAAAGACGCGGAGATTATAGGTACCACCTATGGAGCAGTCAAACTATTTCCAAATAAGCACCCAAGTTAAAAAATGTTTTCTCTTCCATTTCACGAGCTTGGGCTGCATAAAAAAACAGGTCCTCGACTAATTTAACGACTGTCTTAGTGGCAATCAAGAACAATCGCCTTTTTCTACATCGGTTCTTTATGACTACCCCATTAAC
Source organism: Magnetococcus sp. PR-3 (assembly GCF_036689865.1). Classification (NCBI taxonomy): domain Bacteria; kingdom Pseudomonadati; phylum Pseudomonadota; class Magnetococcia; order Magnetococcales; family Magnetococcaceae; genus Magnetococcus; species Magnetococcus organivorans. The sequence continues at coordinate 41,640 of NZ_JBAHUQ010000041.1, read as the reverse complement.
TTTTTCGTTATTTCCACCAAAAGGGTATGGCAGAAACGACCTTGCTTATCGAAAAATACATACATCTCAAGGCTCGCACCACTTAAGTGTCGCAAATTCCATTCCAGCTACAGTCTATAATTATCGATTATGAGCTATGATCTTGAACGATGCCAACAAGTAATCAATTTTGTAAAACCCGGAACAAGAAGGCCGAGGCTGCCCGGATTTTTCAAGCAAGTCGAGCGACAACTTACAACCTGGTTGTCACGAGACAGACTGTAACCAAGACCACCAATTCCAAGTAAGCGGAAATCAAACAAGGAAGCCTTGATAGAGCATCTCGAAGTCTATCCAGACACTTAAAAAAAAGAGCACACTGTTCATTTTGGAGTTTGTGATACCACCATCAGTGCTGCGCTAAGGAAACTTAGGATCGGCAAAAACAAATGTAACGCTTCACTGAGATACAGATACAACAAGGGCGTACTATTGGGCTGACCGGCATCGTCACTGGGAGTAGTACGATCATGAAAATATAGTTTTTTTTGATGAATGCGGATTTGAAGAAGAGGTGGATTTGCTGTCACGCGTGGGCACCAAGGGTGAAAAGGTCTATGGTAATTTTGCGGGGAGTAAGCGCAAGCGCACCAACTTGATCATGGCCCAACGCGGTAAGGAGTGGCTAACGCCTATGATCTTTGAGGGTTCGTGTCATGCTACGTTGGTTGAGGCATGGATTGAAAAGATGCTATTGCCTCAATTGAAGGAGCCTAGTGTGATCGTTATGGATAATGCCAGTTTCCACACTAAACGGAATATTGCTGAAATACTTGCTAGAGATGGTCATATACGCCTCCCGCTTCCCCATATAGCCCAGATCTCAACCCTATTGAGCAATCCTTCGCAGCCTTGAAAAAACGTAGAGAGTTCACCGTGCCACCACCAATGTTAGCAAAATGAATAATGTCTAATTATGGCTTTCGGTGACTATATGCACGCAACGGTGACACGCTCGACCTCAACCAACAAAAACAGCACTGTGCACATCTTCTACGGCCCCTCTTGGCTGCATTCAACCAAAATACAGAGCACGGCCTTTGCTAAGGGCGTACAGACTACAGAACCATGCCCCATCAACCTGTTGCGGTTATGCAATGGGTATTAAAGCATCCAGCTTTAGGGCGGTTAGGAGTGGTTTTGAGCGGATAACCAGCGCCATCTCAATGGCGCTGGATTTTGTGCGGGATGTGACTTAAGTGCAGAGCGCTTTAACCCCAGCATACACAGGGGCCAAATGAGGGTTTAAACGTCATCTGAGCAGACAACTGTGAGGGGGGTTGAACCAACGGGCTGAAGGCAGGAGCAGGTTAAAACACACCCTTTAAAACGGAGACAGGCCCGTTATAAAACGGGCCTGTCTCGTAGAATGGCGGAAGGGGTGGGAAAATCCACACAACTCAATATATTTCACTTTTTCATGAACCTACAATACACAGAAACCTAAATGTACGGCATAATTGTACTGCAGTTCAGGAAGTTCGAATTGCCAATGTGGGAATCGAACCCTGAGCCCCTTGAAAAATGTTCCAAAAATCTCATCGGGTATCAACATGTAGGAAGGTAAGTCATCCCCCCCCCTGGGTGGCGCCCCTCTTTTCCCACACTAGCTGGCATGCCTCACAACCCAGCACACATCCATCTCCTACCCCCACCACTCCTGCATCAACCCACGCTGTCCCATTTCGGTATACCCCAGAGAGACACAGAGATGAGACACTTTATGCATGCTTAAGCACTTGATAGTTCGTGCTTGAGTCGGGTATGGCGAGAAGGTCTAGACCCCAATAAGACATTAGCAGCACTACCACCACCAATGCAGTAACCACAGGGGGGAAGCACGATGACCATCTATGGATACGCACGGGTTAGCACCACCGAACAAGATCTGGAGATTCAACAGGAGGCACTGACAGGAACAGAGTGTACCAGCATCAAGGCTGAGAAGATAAGTGGAACGCTGGGCACACAGGAGCGTGAACAGTTAAGAACATTGCTTGAGTACATTCAGGAAGGGGACGTGCTGGTGGTCACCCGTATCGATAGGCTTGCCAGATCCATCGCAGACCTTCAGCAGATCATTGGGACGCAAGGCTAAAGGTGCAGCACTCCAAGCTACAGAGCAGCCCATTAATACCAGTACAGCAGCAGGGAAGGCATTCCTGGATATGCCGGGGGTGTTCGCTGAGTTCGAGACCAACCTACGTAAAGAGCGGCAGCAGGAAGGGATTGAAAAGGCCAAGGAACGAGGTGTGTATAAGGGGCGTAAGAAGTCCATAGACCGTGATGAAGCGCTTAGGCTGCACAGTGATGGGGTTCTACGGAGATAGCGAAGAGGCTGGGAGTGGCCAGGAGCAGCGTCTATCGGGTGCTGGATGAGGCGAAGAAGTAGAAGGCTGATGGGTGAAAAGGGTACTAAACCGATTCGAACCCCCGAAAAACGGAGGCCAAGAGATCGGCTCAAATCCGAGCACATCTCCTCAATCTAGAGGGCAATGGACTGTTCAACAGGTTAGGCTCTGGCCCTCATCAAGCCCCCCAAGTACTCACCCGCACCGACAACAACCAGCCCTTCCACTTCCGCAGTGAGGATGGGTATTTCAATATGACCAAGGCCGCAACACAGTTTGGTAAACGATTGGACAATTTCACGACTACCCACTACTGACGGCTCTGTCGAAGCATTGGCCTCATCCCTAGAGATTAGTGAAGACAAAATTTGGGAAGCTACACAAGGAAGCCGCGAAGGTACATGAGGTCACCCCAAGCTGGCCGTGTTCTTTGCGCGTTGGCTGGACGTGAAGTTCGCCGTGTGGTGTGACCTCGTGATCGACGACATCATGAGCGGGCACATGAACGTGGAGGTAACCAACGAGAAGGAAGCAGCTTCGGCCAATGTGCCTGAAAGTTTCCGTGATGCGTTACGCATGGCTGCTGATCTGGAAGACGAGAAGATGCGGCTGGCTGAGGAGAAAGCTGTACTGGAGCAGAAGAACCAGGAGAAGCAGCAGCAGATCGTGGAGATGGCCCCAAAGGTTGAGGCCTACAACACGCGGGTGGACCGTGGAGGGTTCTATACCGCAACCCAGGTAGGCAAGATGCTGTCCCCACCTATCTCTGTACGCGCCCTTAACAAGTGCCTGAAGATGTTGGGCTGGGTATACACGAAGGATAAGAGCGGGGATTACACGCGCAAGTTCACTGCACGGACTCAGACACCCATTCTAGGGCAAAAGCCAAGACCACCACCCCTCTTAAGATGCATGGGGTGGTGGACTTGGTCATTATGTGCTTAAAAGCTGTAGTTTAAACCAACACGTAGAAGGTGACCGTCAGGATCTAAAGATGCTTGACCGCCAGATGCACTATAAACTTTGCTATTGAAATTGGTGTAGAGCCAGTCACCCTTAACTGAGAGTTTAGAACTGAGACGGTGCTCTAGACCCGCACCTACTGTAAAGCCGGTATGAGTCTTTTTATCGCTTGGTGGGTTACCCTGGAATTCTGCCTCCATCCTGGAGAAAGCAATACCGGTGGTGGCATAGGCTAGAGTATTGCCAAATAGCCGACCTACCCGAGGACGCAACGTAGCTATATAGTCAACATTAGTCTCTGCAATTAGCCCTATAGAAGTCATGTGGGTTCCTTGGATATTTCCCAAGGAGAGATCACTTTCAAGACCAAAAATCCATTGCTCCTGCTGCCGGTTAACACCCAACTGAAGGCCGATAAGTCCACCTTTTACTTGACTATCAAAGGTATCAAAAATTGCATTCTGGTCTACACCTTTACTGTTGAGGAGCACACCTCCCAGATGGACACCAGCATGAAATCCTGACCATTCTCCAGAACCTAACCACTGGGAAGACTCTTCAGCACTTACCGGCGTTGCACTGATACACAGACCCGCGACGACTCCTAATAAAGATCCGCTGAATAAATGTTTATGGATGTGAAACATAAAATACTTTCCTTTAGAACAAAAGAGGTTGCCAGTAAATCGGGCATCTTAATGTAATCTTGATGACTCATGCTAGCGTTTTATTCAAAACCAAACATTGCTATCCCCCTGGATTGAAGTAATGGGTTATGCGAATCCGACCAAATCTGTGGCTGACCATTGTGAGCTGCTGAGTCTAGTGACCCGCTAAACCTCAAGGAACTGGTGAGTAGAAGGACAGAAGCAGCAGCAGAAGACCCGGCAGTAGAGCCTCCCGCCGCACTGATGGGGCAACACTTTTCTGGACGGTTTTTTACGCAGAAACTGTGAATGCCAGATCGCACTGTTCAGGGGTCATATAGCCGATGGTTGAATGCTTTCTCTGGCGGTTATAAAAGACCTCGATGTACTCAAAGATGGCCTGCTTAGCCTCTTCACGAGAGTTGAAAACAAAACCTCCGATCAACTCAGTTTTCAATGTGCCAAAAAAGCTCTCCGCTGGTGCGTTATTCCAGCAGTCTCCAAGACGGCTCATGCTTTGGAGATATCCCTTCTCTTTGAGCAGGCCAGTGAAAAGATTAGATGTGTACTGGCTTCCTCTATCGCTATGGACCATTAAGCCTACTGGCGGCCTACGCTTGAAGCAGGCCATTCTTAGGGCGTCCGTTACCAATGATGCCTTCATGTGGTCGGCCATGGACCAGCCCACAACGCTACGTGAGAAAAGGTCTATCCAAACAGCCAGATAGAGCCAGCCTTCTTTGGTCGCAACNAAAAGGTCTATCCAAACAGCCAGATAGAGCCAGCCTTCTTTGGTCGCAACGTAGGTGATATCGCCCACATATGCCTGATCTGGCCGCTCAGCGGTAAACTCACGGTTCAAGTGGTTTGGCGCTACGGGCAAAGAGTGATTTGAATCTGTGGTAATGACCTTGAAACAACGCTGCGCTTTACACTCCAGACCAAGTTTGCGTTTGATCCTGGCAACTCGCCTCCTACTGACGCGAACACCATGCTCAACCAAACAGCGGTGTATACGCCTGGAGCCGTAGGTTGCTCGGCTTCCATGAAAGATCTCAACGATCCATTCCCCTAAAAGCCTGTTTTCCTCTGTCCGGGCTGATTCTCGCCGGTTGAGCCAATCGTAATAGCCACTTTTAGAGACACCCAGTACGCAGCAAAGATGTTCAACTGAATGGTAACGCCTTTGCTGTTGGATAAAGGCGTACTTTACTGGATGTCCTTGGCAAAGTACGCGGCGGCTTTTTTTAAGATGGTTTGTTCTTCTTTCAACTGGGCTAGCTCTTTACGTAGCTGCTTATTTTCCCGCTGAAGATCAACCATTTCAGGAGATTTGCCGCCTGCTTTCTTGGCTGCCGCTTGTGCCCGCCAGTTGTAAAGGTTCTTTGAATTGACATCCAGTTGCTCGGCGATCTCCGGCACGGATTGATCCGTGCTGTTCATCAGGTCGACAGCACGATCCTTGAACCCCTGGGTGTACCGTTTCAACTGTCGTTTGCTCATCAAGACACCTCCTCTATGCGGGAGTCCTATTCTCCCTCAGAATGGGTGTCCAGAAAAGTGTACCCACCTCAAAGCCGGGCGGGGTGAGGATTGAGACTGGACAGATCCTGCCCGCCGCCGCCCCCAGAGGTTGGTTCCGTTACGGTGGCCTGGTGGTTAAGGTCACGGGGTCCGGCCTGCATGGCCACCAAGACCGCCCCAAGCTGGTGGGGGTCTGCAGCCAGAATATGGGTACTTTTGCTCATGGAGCTCTCCGGGTTTAGGCCATAAAAAAACCCCGCCTGGGCGGGGTTGAGCATCATGCTTGTGGTGTTGGGGCTTAACGCCACGGTTTTAACTGTTGTTCTGTACAGACAGGCGGCTGTTTTAGATCGGGGCGATCTGGTGGAAAAATGACCGGAAACCCCTTTTTAATACAGCCTTGTTGTAACTGTTCATTGGTAATTTTTAATTGGAGACTCTTCGGAGTTTCCAAAAAATGCTGGGTGAAATCAACTCCGCTCCAGATCACATCTTTCACTTTTGCCTTCGTGAGATTGATGCCATGTGCTCGCGCCTCGCTCAGGTTGGCCCCGCTCAGGCTAGCCTCGTTCAGATTAGCCTCTTCAATTGTTACCGAGGTCAAGTCGGCCCCCTCTAACCATGTACCCCTTAGGCTGGCTGATAACAGATTAGCTTCAGTCAAATTAGCTCTATTTAAGTTAGCCCTGTCCAGGTCGGCCCAAACCAGTTGAGCCTCAGTCAAGTCAGCCCAAATCAGTTGAGCCTCAGTCAAGTTGGCCTTAATCAAGTTGGCTCTTAACAGATCAGCATCTATCAAGTTGGCCTCAGTCAAGTTGGCCTCAGTCAAGTTGGCCTGGGCTAGGATGGCATAGGTCAGGTCAGCCTGGGTCAGGTCAGCCTGGGTCAGGTCAGCCTGGGTCAAGACAACCGTAACCAGTTGGGCCTCAGTCAAGTTGGCCCTAACTAGTTGGGCCTTATCCAGTTTGGCCTCAGTCAAGTCGACCTTATACAGGTTGGCTTCAGTCAGGACGGCCTGGGTCAGGACAGCCTGGGTCAAGTTGGCCCTAACCAGTTGGGCCTCAGTCAAGTTGGCCTCATACAGGTTGGCCTCAGCCAAGTTGGCCCTAACGAGTTGGGCCTTAGTCAAGTTGGCCCTAACTAGTCGGGCCTTATCCAGTTGGGCCTCAGTCAAGTTGGCCTTATACAGATTGGCCTCAGTCAATCTGGCCCTAACTAGTTGGGCCTCAGTCAAGCTGGCCTTAATTAGTTGGGCCCCAGTCAAGTTGGCCCTAACTAGTTTGGCCCTTTCCAGTTGGGCCTTAGACAAGTTGGCCCCATCCAGTTGGGCCTCAGTCAAGTTGGCCCTAACTAGTTGGGCCTCAGTCAAGTTGGCCCTAACCAGTTGGGCCTCAGTCAAGTTGGCCCTAATCAGTAGGGCCTCAGTCAAATTGGCCTCATACAGCTGGGCCTCAATCAAGTTGGCCCCAACCAAGTTGGCCTCAGACAAATTAGCCTCAGACAAGTTGGCCTCAGACAAGTTAGCCTTGATCAAATTAGCCCCTGCAAGCTCAAGAGCAACCAGATAGCTGGGGGCTTTTACAATCTTATTACCCAGTTTACTGGGGTCAATATTGGGGAGAACCTGGACCTGCCGGGATAGATCAATGCCGGTGAGTTCCTCGCGAGATTTCATGCATAGCGCCATGCCAAAAAATAGACAGTAATCTTGTTGGTTGAGATACTGCAAAGCCCGTATTTTGCCACTGTTGCCCGGTGCATTGGTGGCGATAATGGACCACGCCCGCATGACACGGTCATCAATACGGTCATCAATTTCCAAGACGAGTAAAAACAGCGCGAAAAAGGATCCGGCTATGGCGGCAGGATGCCCCTTGAGAAAGCGCCCCAAACAGCGCAACCCTTGGTCTGGATGTCGCAAGCAGGGGCGAGCCTGATGTTGCCAATGCACCAATAGACGCTTGGCACGGCGTAGAAAACTGGGCTGCTTGGGTCTTAACAACATGTTTTTCATCCCCCTTATCATACTGGATAGACAAGGGGGCAGTTTAGCCGATTTAACCGGTACTAATACCCCCTTTTTCATGCCTTTAATAAGCCTTGTTTTTTGAGTTTTTCTTGCTCTAAAGCACGGGCCTGCCTCACACGGTCGCTGTCGTTGCCGGTCATACTGGCGGTCTCCTCCGCCAGTGTGGTGAGGCCCATATTCATGCGCTTTTCGGCGGCTCTGGCCTCTTTTTCTTCATCAATGGCACCACGGGCTGGACCGACCCACTTGCAGCGCAACCACGCGTGACGGGCCAAGGGGTTGGAGAAAAACCCCGGCAGATCAACCAGCCCCCGTGCAGCGGCCTCCTGAATAACCAGGGTACGCAGGGGGTTGGCATAGTACATCTCCAATTTTTTGCGCTCGACAATGTACATGCGCCACGCTTGCAGCATGGCCGCACGGGCGGCGCTGTATGAGCTACTGTAGTAGAGCGTGAGCTCTTCAACCGGGAGGTTAAGGGACGCTGCAATTTGCTTTTGAAACGCCGTAACAAAGGGGTCAAACTGGCTATTAGGCCGTGCAGGGTTAATGGTGGTGGCCTTCATACCCGCAGGTAGCTGGTTGATGGAGCCTTTGCCGATTTTTAACTTTTTTAATGCGGATTCACTCTCTTCTTGCTGTTCTGCGGAAGTGCGGCTTGAGCTACGATCAAGATCACGCAAAACATCGGGCGGTTCATGACCACCATTGGCGGTGACATCGGATTCAATAAACAGGGTAAGCATGGCGGAGACAACCGCACTCATCACCTCAGCTGGTGCCTTTGGGGCTGATCTTGAGATAGAGCCCACCACCATCTGAATGGAAGCCCGGCTTTGTGAGTGACTTTATTTTGAGTGCAGATAACTTCGGCATATCGTACCCCAGCCGCCAAATTTCGGTTAGGACTACAACTGAGCTTACAACGTTGATGCGGATTCATGCGAATGGAAACGAACAGCCTTGAACACAAGGTACGCGTAAAACACTGATTTAAGGCAAGAAAAAGGCCCGTCATGGACGGGCCTGATTCGTATAATGGCGGAAGGGGTGGGATTCGAACCCACGGATCCTTGCGGATCGCTGGTTTTCAAGACCAGTGCATTCAACCGGGCTCTGCCACCCTTCCTTTGCGGAACATAGGTATACACAAATCAGGGTGGGCTTGGCAACCCCCTAACCCTAAAAAAGTGCATTATTTAGCCGGAATCACCTCAAGCCCGCTCATATGGGGGCGTAAACCTCTGGTTCCACCACACGACCACCTGCATGGTTTGGCCGGAATCACCTCAAGCCCATCCCTATAGCGCCGTAAAACCTCTGACATCACCACATGGCCACGCGCATTATTTGGCCGGAATCACCTCAAGCCCACTCATATGGGGGCGTAAACCTCTGACACCACCACACGGCCACGCGCACGTTTTGGCCTGAACAACCTCAAGCCCATCCCTATAGCACCGTAGAACCTCTGACACCACCACATGGCCACGTGCATTATTTGGCCTGAATAACCTCAAGCCCACCCATATAGGGGCGTAAAACCTCTGGTACCACCACACTGCCATCGGCCTGCTGGTAGTTCTCCAGTACCGCCACCAATGCACGACCGACCGCCACACCAGAACCATTTAGGGTGTGTACCAGCTCTGGCTTACCCTTGGCCTCCCGGCGGAAACGGGCCTTCATGCGCCGCGCTTGGAAATCCTCGGTATTGGAACAGGAGGAGATCTCGCGGTATTTAGCCTGCCCCGGCAACCACACCTCTAGATCATAGGTCTTAGCCGCGCCAAAGCCCATATCCCCACCACACAGCACCACCGTACGGTACGCTAAGCCCAACCCCTTCAAGACAGCCTCGGCATGGCCTGTCAGCTCTTCCAGGGCGTCGTAGCTCTCACCAGGACGGGCGATCTGTACCAGCTCCACCTTGTCAAACTGGTGTTGACGGATCAAACCACGGGTATCCTTGCCCGCTGCACCAGCTTCACGTCGGAAGCAGTTGGTCCAAGCGGTCATACGCAGGGGCAGTTGAGCATCTTCTAAAATCTGCTCCCGGACCAAATTGGTCACCGGTACCTCTGCTGTGGGGATCATGTAGTAGTCATCATCCCGAGCGCGGAACAGATCCTCTTCAAACTTGGGCAGCTGACCGGTACCAAACAGACACTCGGCATTGGTTAAAACAGGGGGCAAAACCTCCTGATAACCGTGGTCGCCGGTGTGCAGATCCAACATGTAGTTGGCCAGCGCACGGGAGAGCCGCGCCCCGAGCCCTCTAAACACCGTAAAACGGGAACCCGCCACAGCCGCGCCCGCTTCAAAGTCCAAAATGCCCAGATCTTCGCCAATTTCCCAATGGTTTTTGGCTTCAAAATCCAGCGCTGCGGGCTCACCCCCCTCACCTGTGGTGGGCGACCAACGACGCACCTCGACATTATCCTCTTCCGAGGCCCCCTCCGGCACGGAGCTGTGGGGGGTGTTGGGCAGTGCCACAATAATGGCCTCAACCTGGGTCTCCAGATCCTTCAAACGGCTCTCCAGCTCTTTAAGCTTGGGGCCGACATTTTTCATCTGCTCGAACAGGTCCGAGGCATCCGCTTTGGCCGCTTTGCGCTGGCCAATCTCTTTTGAGAGCGCGTTGCGTTGAGATTGCAGCTGCTCGACATCGGTCTGAATGCCACGTTTGCGGGATTCCAGCTCACGAAAATGGCTGAGATCCACCGAACCACCCCGACGCTTGAGCGCCGCCTCAACAGCATCGGTATCCTTACGAATGCGTTTGATATCCAGCACGGTTACGCTCCCTCTTCCTCGGATTCTCCACCCTCAGCATCAGGCTCAGGAGCCGCAGCTTCCTCCCCTGCCTCTGGGGTAATGACATGACCCTCTTCATCCAACGCTTCAATCTCTTCGGCTTCCGCCAAACGTGCCACGGAGACAACCCGCTCCCCATCGGCCACATTCAACACCCGCACACCCATGGTGGCACGGCCCGCAACGCGGATAGAGTCAACCTTGGTACGCAGTACCGTACCCTGATCGGTGATCACCATCACCTCATCACTCTCATCCACCACCAGTGCGCTCACCACATGGCCGGTCTTATCCCGTGCATCCATGCCGATCACACCCTGGGTACCCCGACCTTTGGTGGGGTATTGGGTCAGGTCACTGCGCTTGCCATAGCCGTTTTCGGTCATGGTCAAAAGCTGGCGTCCCACACTCTCGGTATCAATAACCGTTAGGGCGATGACCGCATCGTCCCCTTTCAGCCGCATACCCCGCACCCCCTGGGAGACACGCCCCACACGGCGCACCAGCTGATCACGGAAGCGCACCGCTTTACCACCCTGGGCAACCAGCATAATCCGACCGGGGGCATCGTCGCTGCTTAGATCTTCGGCCACGACCTCCTCAACACGCCCCTCTTCAGCCTCACCACTCACGTCACCATCGGCTTCATCACTCCCATCACCATCGGCTTCACCACTACCGGGCAGCAACGCCACACCAATCAGGTCGTCGCTCTCCAGCAGATTAATGGCACGAATACCGGTGGTACGGATGTTGGCATATCCCGATAGCACGGTCTTTTTAATCAAACCACTGCGGGTGGCGAACAATAGATCCCAGTTCCCCCAGGCCTCTTCGGCCACCGGTACAGGCACGATCTGGCGAACCTTCTCGCCCTCTTCCAGCTGCAGCAGGTTGACAATAGCCTTACCCCGAGCAATACGGCTACCCGGTGGAATTTCATACACTTTCAGCTTAAAGACTCGACCGGTATTGGTGAAGCAGAAGATGGTATCGTGGGTAGAAGCCACGAACATCTGCGCCACAAAATCCTCATCTTTAACCCCGGTGGCGCTCTTGCCTTTGCCGCCGCGACGCTGGGCCTGATAGGTCAAGCTGGGCTGACGCTTGATATACCCACCGTGGCTGACGGTAACCACCATCTCCTCTTCAGGGATCAGATCGGCAATGGAGAAATCACCCACCGCTTCCACAATTTGGGTCCGACGGGGGTTGGCGTAGCGCTCTTTAATCTCCAGCAGCTCTTGACGGATAACATCCATTAAGATGGAGTCCGAAGCCAAAATCGCTTTGAGACGGGCGATCTCAGTCAAGATCTCCTCAAACTCATCATGGATCTTATCGATCTCCAGCCCGGTCAGGCGGTGCAGGCGCATATCCAAAATGGCCTGGGCCTGTTCGGCAGAGAGCTTATACCCACCCGGTACAAACTGTGGCGAAGCGATATCCCCTTCGCCCAAGGCACGCAGCAACATGGCCTCAACCGGGCCACGCTCCCACATTTCAGACATCAGCCCCTCTTTGGCTTCGGCGGGGTTTTTGGCGGCACGGATCAGGCTAATCACCCGATCGATATTGGCCAACGCAACCGCCAGACCCTCCAACAAGTGGGCACGGGCCTGGGCCTTGTTCAGCTCATAAATGGTCCGACGGGTCACCACCTCACGACGGTGTTTTAGGAAGGCGTCTAAAAAGCCCTTTAACGAAAGGGTAACCGGACGGCCATCCACCAACGCCAGCGCGTTAATGCCAAAGCTGCTCTGCATAGGGGTGTGCTTAAACAGCTGATTAAGCACCACCTCCCCTTGGTGGTCACGCTTGATCTCAACCACCACACGCATCCCTTGACGGTCAGACTCATCCCGCAGGTCAGAGATACCAGTGACTTTTTTATCCCGTACCAGCTCGGCAATACGCTCCACCAGCTTGGCTTTGTTGACCTGATAGGGCAGCTCGTGGACCAAAATGGTCTCACGGCCATCCTTACGGGTTTCAATTTCGGTCTTCGCACGGATGATGACAGAACCCCGCCCCGTCTCATACCCCGAGACAATACCGGCCTGTCCATGAATCGACCCCCCCGTGGGGAAGTCAGGACCAGGGATGTACTGCATCAAGGCGCGGGGGTCCAGCTCAGCATCATCAATCAGCGCGCAGGTGGCATCAATCACTTCCCCGAGATTGTGGGGGGGAATATTGGTCGCCATACCCACGGCGATACCGGCTGATCCGTTGACCAGCAGGTTGGGATATTTAGCTGGCAGCACTTCGGGCTCTTTAAGGGAGCCATCGTAGTTCGGGCCAAAGGCCACCGTCTCTTTATCAATATCGGCCAGCAGTTCCGAGGCCAGGCGGGTCATACGCACTTCGGTATAACGCATGGCAGCGGCAGAGTCGCCATCCACCGAACCAAAGTTACCCTGGCCATCCACCAGCAGGTGACGCATGGAGAAGTCCTGGGCCATCCGTACAATGGTGTCATAAACCGCCGAGTCACCATGGGGGTGGTACTTACCGATGACGTCACCCACCACACGGGCAGATTTTTTATAGGATCGGTTCCATTCGTTCCCCAGTTCCCGCATGGCAAAGAGCACGCGCCGGTGTACGGGCTTTAGGCCATCACGCACATCGGGCAAGGCACGCCCTACGATTACGCTCATGGCGTAATCCAGATAGGAGCGTTGCATCTCATCTTCAATGTTGATGGGAAGCTGTTCCGCAGTGGGGGTGGTGTCGCTCATGGTATTCCTTTGTTCAACCCGTTTTACCCGGATTTAAAGCAGCCAACGGGATTCAAAACCGTCCAGTTTTAGGAAACCGGCAGTATACACTGAACCCACCCACCAATCCTAGGGATGTTAAACAGCCATAGGCACTCTTTTTTAGGGCAGAGAACCACCCCGGCAGGGGTTGAGGGGAAAAAACCAGCTTCAGCGCAATAAAAGCCCCTTACACCGCGCCCTACCCACCCACAGACAAAGCGGCAACCGGGTTAGGCTCCAAAGCCATTTTTTGCTCCCCACCCATGGCCAAGCAGGCTCAATTTTAAGCCCACTGAACCCACATAAAACAGTGGCCGAGCCAAGATCGGCACACGACCGACACGCCCCCATCTATTGATGAGCACCTGCACCGCACGGACCCGCCGCTTGATAGACCCCACAACCTGCGCCGAACAGACCCGGCCAGCGGCCCCCGGAAGGTTTTTTAAAGCTCACCCCAACAACGAGCGCTTAGCACCAGCAGAAACGCGTAAGTAGATAGCATGCGAATAGCCGCATAACCGAACCGGCCCCCATCTATTGATGAGCACCTGCACCGCACAGCTCCGCCGCCTGACAGAGCCCACAGCCTGCGCCGAACAGACCCGGCCAGCGGCCCCCGGAAGGTTTTTAAAGCTCACCCCAACAACGAGCGGTTAGCACCAGCAGAAACGCGTAAGCAGACAGCCCAGAGACAACAGCCGAACCAGCCCTGCCCTCACTTATTAATGAGCGCCTGCACCGCACAGCTCCGCCGCTTGACAGAGCCCACAGCCTGCACCGAACAGACCCGGCCAGCGGCCCCCGGAAGGTTTTTTAAAGCTCACCCCAACAACGAGCGCTTAGCACCAGCAGAAACGCGTAAACGAACAGCCCAGAGACAACAGCCGAACCAGCCCTGCCCTCACTTATTAATGAGCGCCTGCACCGCACGGACCCGCCGCTTGACAGACCGCACAACCTGCGCCGAACAGACCCGGCCAGCGGCCCCCGGAAGGTTTTTTAAAGCTCACCCCAACAACGAGCGGTTAGCACCAGCAGAAACGCGTAAGTAGATAGCCCAGAGACAACAGCCGAACCAGCCCTGCCCTCACTTATTAATGAGCACCTGCACTGCACAGCCCCGCCGCTTGACAGAGCCCACAGCCTGCGCCGAACAGACCCGACCAGCGGCCCCCCGGAAGGTTTTTAAAGCTCACCCCAACAACGAGCGCTTAGCACCAGCAGAAACGCGTAAACGAACAGCCCAGAGACAACAGCCGAACCGGCCCCCATCTATTGATAAGCACCTGCACCGCACAGCCTGCACCGAACACACCCGGCCAGTACGGCGCCATCCACTCTAAAGAAGGCCGAGAGCCGCCTTAGAGAGGCAGCAGGCAGCAGGCAGCAGGCAGCAGGCAGCAGGCAGCAGGCAGCAGGCAGCAGGCAGCAGGCAGCAGATAAGAGATAAGCCGCACAAAAACGGCACCTCCAAGCCACCCCCCCGTTTAAACCACTCGGGATCACGCGTTTCCTAACCGTACACGGCAAGAACCGTAGCGGGTATTTAGCATCGTGCACTCAAAGAGCGGCAAGAACCGTAGCGGGTATTTAACATCGTGTACTTAAAGAGCGGCAAGAACCGGTGGCGGGCACTTCACATACAGCTCTAACTGATCGGCACCGACAAACAATGCCAGAGAGGTTGAGCCGAAGAGAGCCAGAAAGCCTGCGCCACCCTGTTTAGGGTCAGGACCATCGGTCCGTGGAGAGGGGAGAATAGCGATGAACGCCCCGGATGGCGAAGAGGTCCTAGCGAGGGAAGAAGGTGTGATTGTAAGGAGAGAAGAGACCTCGGGGTCGGGGTCCGTTGGCCGATGCACAAAGCCCCAGCCACGCCACCCGTCAAAATTCAGAGACACATACAGAGAAAGAGAGAGACCACAACCAAGCGCTTAGATGGTGTTAAACACCACTGCCTTCGGCTTTTTTCTGCTCTTCATCGGGATCAAAACCTAAAATACGGGGAACATCCAACACCACCAACAGTTCTGTTTTTTGCTGCACCACCGAGTGCACAAACTGCGCAGAGATCCCTGCCATATTGGCCGGGGCTGAACGTAGCTGCTGGCCGTTAACCTCCAACACGCCCCCTAACTGATCAACAATCAGGGCCACAGAGTCTTCCCAAAAGACCACCGTACGGGCCAGCTCTTCATCCAACTGGCGCACATGGCTACGGGTCTTTAGAATAATGGCATACTCTTTAGGTTGCTGACCGCCACCATCAGGAGGAGACCAACCCAAGCGTGTACGCAGATCATAGAGGGTACAGACCCGACCACGGTTGTTGAGCATACCCCGAATATAGTCCGGCGCACCGGGTACCGGTGTACTCTGGTGGGCACGCTTGATCTCCTGAACCATGCGGATATCCACCCCCATAATCAGGTCACCCAACCGAAATGTACACAGAACCATAGGGAACTCTCCTTAAAGACAGAACAATCCATCCATCGTTGCAAAAATGAGCCCACTTACAGTCTAAGGCTCAAGATGGAGGCACCGTCCCTCCCACACATCCCCATCCAGACCCATGGGAAATTTACTTCATACCGGTATGATCTATTGAGCAGCTTACCGCACAAGAGTTCAAGACAAGTGCCTTAAATCGTGCACAATGAGGATTATGAGCATGCCCAAGTTAAGGAACCGATGCAGAACACACCGTGCATGGACCACCCAAGTTGGGAGCAACACCAGAGCAGCCCAGTACTCTGACGAGGGTTTTATGGTAAACCATTTCCAGTCAGGATAATAGGCTAGAGAGCGCTCGCACCGCACCGCCTCCCTAACAAGTCAAACAAGACCAACAAAAAATATTTTATTCCACCTATATACCAACAGCTTACACAAGATCACACCCAACCACGCCCCCGCAGCCCACCGCATAAAAACCTTCAAACGCCCTTTAAAAACCACCCCTGAGCCGTATAACATGGGGTATAAGCAGGCAAATCTGCATCTGCCCCCCTGTGCAGACCCCGGCTGTAAACTTGAGCCCACTTAGGGCTTGCGCTATGATGCAGCCACCCAAACAAACCCAAACCAAACCCCCTTAAAAGCCACCGGTTAAGAAAGCACAGACCCATGCCTACACAATCCGATGCGATCCTTCAAACCCTGTTTGCCGACCTTGAGCTGGATGGACCCAACGATGGGGATTGGGCGGTCAAAAATAATGTTGGCATGGTGGCCGAACGGTTGGGACACAGCAGCCCCACCGAAACACGGGTGGACCATATTGAGGTAACCTGCCAACCGGCCGACACCCAACAGCCCCCACAGATCCACAGCTATGCGATCGGCCCGGGCAAATATGCCTCGGCGATCTGGGCAGAGGCCTGTGCCGACCCCAAGGCAGAGGCTCAATCCGGTGAGATCCGCAGCCTGACCATGAGCAGCACCCCCGAGAGCCAGGCGCGGCTGGACATTCTTGCCCAGTTTATGGGCAAACAGGTCATGACCGCCGCGGCCACCCCGGCCTGGAGCGCCAAAGACCATGTGGTCTCGGCCATCTTGCAAGCCCCAGCGGGGGCCGAGATCACCCTGAAAGCCCGCTTTAAATAGAATCCAGCCTCTTAGATCGACCGGGCACGCTGCAACACGCCCCACCCGACAAACCGGCCAACCCTCACGCGGGTTGGCCGGTTTGCATCTCTTCACCCCACCCCACGGCTGCTTGTCTGTCCGCCCCCCTTAAATACCCACGTTTAACGGCTCTGGGCCCTCTTTTTTATACCACCCCGCACCATGCCCACTTTAACCCGGACTTCTCAGATAGAGGCCCCAGCTTTCGAGAGTGGATGCCTGAAACTGGATATCGCGCAGGCCCATTCAAAGAGAGCCATTCGACAACGGATCAGGCACGCCCTTGAGCGAACAAAAACCCCGTGCTTTAAGGCGGGGACGCGGTTTTAAGCGCACCCCTGGTGCTGGCCTTCGCCTTCACCGGGAACAGGACACCGCATTGGGCTTGACCTCACAACAGAGGGGCCGCTGAACCCTGCATAAAGGCGGGCAAGCAGGCCACGCCATCGACTCACCTCTCCTGTTATGACGAGCAACACCATGCCGTTTGGCTCTCGTTGTTTGTCTTGGCAGAACATCGTGCTCATTTCATGGGGAATAGGCACGACCACTAGAGATCACTCACCGCGCGATGCCAACCCTGCGTAAGAAGTGGATTAAGTGCGCAGCGAAGGGGGTGACCCGTCGCCGATGGGTCACGTTCCAAAGGGCAGCGGAACAGTCACGGCGCGAGGATTCAGCGTAATCCTCAGCCAAACACAACAAGGGCAGATGGCTACCACATCGGGCATTTAAGGCGCTGTAAAAAGGGCATCCGGATCGCTTTATCCAACAAGGGTCCCGGCAAACAACCCGAGCAGATCGAAGCGGGTTTGGGGCTGGTTGGGACAAACAGGGCGCGACCGGCCCCATTAGAGGTGAAGGGTAGATCGATTCTTAGGTTGTGATCGTTTAAATGCAAGGCTTGTTGAGAGCTATGCTGGCCCTATCGGTGGACATACAGCGAGAGACCCGCGAAGATTTGCGTTCAAACATGGTTAAGACGATATTTCGTAAAGCATTTGCCCTCAATCATCTGCGGCCCCTCCTCCACAAAACCTAAACGTTTGACCGCCTTTGAGTTTGCTCGGCTTGGCGGTAATAAAATCGTTATCGAATCCAGCTTCATCTCATGAAAGGCTTGCTCTTTAATGCGGCTAAAAATCTTTGGCCCCCACCCCCAAAATTTGGGATGCAGAATCAAAGCAAAATCGGCCTCTCCATGCTCCGGCTGCAACCCGCCCCAACCGGCAAACTCACCTTGAATCATAATCCCTTGAGGACCAAACCCATACTGGTCCCACAGTCTCTTTTTAGCGTTCAAAAACGTCCGGCACTGTTGCGCGCCAAAGCGACCACCCAGCAGCGGTAACTGTTTGCCCACCTGCTCATGGGTCATCAGCGCCATAATCTGCTCTTCATCGATCTTAAAAAGGTCAACAAACTCGATCTCATCCATGCGGCGACTTTTCCTTATGAAGACATCTTTCTTGAAGGTTGAAAACGAACGGTCGGTTTGGTCTGCCATCATCGTTCCATCGGCTCAAAAGAAGATGGCGTCTGCAACGCGGTTTATGTTCCTTTAGAGAGGATGAACGGGGGGCAAGTTTCAATACGGATAGAAGGCCCGAGGCTTGACCCGAGTATAGGCGATACCCTTAAAGCCCAGGTGCCGCCATAGGATCTGTTCCCATGGGATCCGCCATCGCGTGCAGAGATCCCCCCAGGCGAAGGTACGCTCCACGTCTGGGCATCGTCGGTCGCGGCGTAACAAGCGCCTTGGCCACCTTTAAAGAGCCCCCCTCTTTAGATCCACCGAGCATTCTGCGACGCGTCCCCCCACAAAAAAAGACCAACCGGGTTAGGGCTGGCCTTTTTTATATCTGTCACTGCTACCGGCTTAATGGTGCATTTTTTTCATATGCTCCATATGCTCATGGCCCTCTTTTTCATGCTTGTCATGATCCTTATCGTGATCATCATCATGATCCTTATCGTGATCATCATCATCGTCGTCGTCATGATGCATCATACCCATGCCTTTTTGCATCATCTGCTGACCCATATGTTGGCTATGGTCCATCATGCCTTTACCATGATCCATCATACCTTTGCCATGGTGCATCATGCCCCCTTGGGTGGACATTTTTTTAACCGGCAACGCCACCTTTAAGGTCTGTTTATTATCAAAGGTCAGGGTCAGGTCGATCTGATCACCACTTTTGATCGGCCCTTTGCCCATCATCAACATAATATGCCAGTCACCGGGCTTTAGAATGGTCTGACCATGGGCCGGTACAGGAATGCGGGGTTGTTCCACCATGCGCATCACCCCATCCACCGGCATAGAGCGGTGCATCTCTACCCGTTCAAACTGAGCGGAGGTCACACCGGTCAGAGAGACGGCATCCATACTATGGTTCATCAGCACCATAAAAGCGGCACTCATACGCATGTTAGGGGGCATCTCCCGCACCCACCCCTCACTAACCATCACGGCGCCACCATGACTACCGGCCTGGAGCATGCCCACCGAACCCAACAAAACACCACACGCCACAACCGTTTGCATCACACGTTTCATCATGGTTTAGCATCCTTTATTTTCATGGTTTTTATCGTTTTAAACAGAGCCACCAACTCATCGGGGCTCTTATCACTAGGCAGGGCCGCCACCATCTGTCCCGCAGGGTTGATCACATGCAGCTTGGCACTGTGGGAGATCAGATAATCCTCATCCCCCCGGCCAGGCTCACGATAGTAGAGCGCCCCCATTAATCCCGCCACCGATGCGATGGCCTTATCCTGCCCGGTCACCCCAATGATTTTGGGGTGAAAATAGGCGGTGTACTCTTTAAGCAACGATACCGTATCCCGCTTGGGGTCTACACTCACAAAAACCCCTTGATAATCGTCCGCCATGTTCTGCTCGGCCATGACATCAAACATCTCAGCCAGCAACGTCAGAGAGGTCGGGCAGACATCCGGGCAGTAGGTGTAGCCAAAAAAGAGCAAAGACCACTGACCTTGTACCCGTGCTTTATTAAACACCTTACCCTCTTGATCCACCAGATCAAAGGACTCTAAGGGGCGCGGGGCGGTCACAGCAATGCCCTTTACCTGATCGGGAAAAGAGACCCACTGCGGCCCGCTGTTTTTATCGGCCTCACCGGAACATCCTGCCAGCAGCAAACCCAGCACAACGCCCAAAACAGGCCATAGCCCCCGTCCGCTGGGGGTGAATGCCACATGTTTCATACCACACATCCTTATCTTAATGGTGATCAAGACACCCTTTTAGACCGAACAAGGCTGACCGACCCCCCTTTTTAACACGCTGGAACAAAAGCGGCTCCACACCGCACCACTAATGGTGGAAACTGGGCGCAACAAGGGTTAAAATGCGCCTTCTCCGGCATCGGTTCCCCTCCCTTATGGGCAGAAACCGTGTCGATGGCATTGATATTCGTTATCCCGCACGGTTTTTCCGTGTCTGCTCCATAAAAAAGGTATCCTCATGTCTTTGCAACTCTCGGCCTTGACCGCTCTCTCCCCGCTGGATGGCCGCTACGGCAGCAAAACGGCTGATCTGCGTACCCACTTCTCTGAATATGGCCTGATCCGCGCACGTGTCCAGGTAGAGGTCAGCTGGTTGCAGGCCCTGGCCCATGAACCGGGCATTCCTGAAGTACCCGAGTTCCATGCTTCGGATATGGAGAAGCTGGAAAAGCTGGTCGCCTACTTTGATGAAGAGGGCGCCCAGCGTATTAAGGATATTGAGGCCACCACCAACCACGATGTCAAGGCGGTGGAGTACTACCTTAAAGAGGCGGTTGCCGGTACAGATATTGAAAAGGTCAGTGAGTTCATTCACTTTGCCTGCACTTCAGAGGACATCAATAATCTTTCTCACGGCTTAATGCTACAGGGCGGCCGCGATGAAGTTTTGCTACCGCAGATGGATAAGGTGATCCAGGCCGTGGTGGCCCTGGCCAAGCGCTATCGGGATCTGCCCATGCTCTCCCGCACCCATGGTCAGCCCGCCTCCCCCACCACCCTGGGTAAGGAGATGGCCAACGTCGCCGACCGCCTACTGCGGGCCCGTGACCAGTTCGCCGCGGTGGCCATTCCCGGTAAAATCAACGGTGCCGTGGGCAACTATAACGCCCACGTCTCAGCCTACCCCGATGTCGACTGGCCCGCCTTCTCCCAAACCTTTGTCGAGAACCTGGGCCTGGAGTGGCAACCCTTCACCACCCAGATCGAACCCCACGACGGCATGGCCGAGCTGTTCCACGCCCTCATGCGCTTTAACACCATCTTAATCGATTTCTGCCGCGATGTTTGGGGCTATATCTCCTGGGGCTTCTTTAAACAGAAGACCGTCGCCGGGGAGATCGGTTCCTCCACCATGCCCCACAAGGTTAACCCCATCGATTTTGAAAATGCTGAGGGCAACCTGGGCATGGCCAACGCCATGTTGGATCATCTGGCCATTAAACTGCCCGTCAGCCGTTTTCAGCGGGATCTGACCGACTCCACCGTCCTGCGCAACATGGGGGTGGGCTTTGGCTATACACAACTGGCGCTACAATCGGCCATGAAAGGCATTGGTAAGCTGGAGGCCAACGAGAAGCGTCTGCTGGATGATCTGGATGCCAACTGGGAAGTTCTGGCCGAGCCTATTCAAACCGTTATGCGCCGCTACGGTATTGAAAAACCCTACGAAAAGCTCAAAGAGCTCACCCGTGGCAACCGGGTTGATCAAGCCACCATGCAGGCTTTTGTTGAGAAGCTGGAGATCCCTGCCGAGGCCAAACAGGCGTTGATTGAAATGACCCCAGCCACCTACATTGGTCTGGCCAAAGAGCTCACCGACCGGTTGGAAGGTTAAGCGCACCATGGCCGATAGCTACGGGATAGACAGCCATAAACTGACCTACCACCCAGTACGGGTGGCACAACTGCTGATGGGTCAAAACCAGTGGCAGACGGCGAAATCCATATACCCCATCTACCTGGAAATTTCGCCCATTGGTGCCTGCAACCACCGCTGCACCTTCTGCGCCGTAGACTATATTGGCTACAACAGCGCCAATAAGCTGGATGCCGACATGATGAAAGCCCGCCTCCCCCAAATGGGGGAGCTGGGCATTAAATCCATTATGTATGCCGGTGAGGGGGAACCCCTGCTGCACAAGCGCATCAGTGAAATCCTGTTGGACACCAAGGCCGCGGGGATCGACACCGCCCTAACCACCAACGCCACCGTGTTGCCGGTCGATTTTATCGATAAAGCCCTGCCCACCATCTCCTGGATCAAAGCCTCCATCAACGCGGGCACGGCGCAAAACTACGCCAAGATCCACCAAACCAAAGCTGAAGATTTTGGCAAGGTGATAGAGAACCTTAAAGCCATGGTGGCGGCCAAACGTCGGGGCAACTTAGCCGTTACCTTAGGGGCTCAGGCGCTGCTGCTGCCAGAAAATGCTCAAGAGATGGCCGAACTGGGCCGCCTGTGCCGGGATGAGATCGGTCTGGATTATCTGGTCGTCAAACCCTACTCCCAGCATATGTTCAGCGAGACCCGCCTGTATGAGGGGCTGAACTACCAAGATCTTATGGATCTTGAAGCCCCCTTAAAAGCCCTAAGCAACGATCATTTTCAACTGGTTTTCCGTCGTGCCACCATGGAGAAGTATCAGGACGAAAACCGCTACACCCAGTGCAAAGCCACCCCCTATTTATGGGGTTATATTATGGCCGACGGCACCGTCTCAGGCTGTAGCGCATTTTTGCTGGACAAAAACTTTGAGTACGGCAATTTGAATGACGACGATTTTAAAACCATTTGGGAAGGGGAAAAACGCCACGCCGGATGGCGCTATGTGCGCGAAGAGCTGGATATCTCCCAGTGCCGCAGCAACTGCCGGATGGATGCCGTTAACCGCTATCTGCACCAACTGGAACAGGGCGTACCCCACGTCAACTTTATCTAGCCCAGCCACGCCATAAACAACCCAGGCCGCTGGCCCCAACCCACCCAGGGCAACGGGCAGGATAAACCCCACCGGTGCCTTCGCTGTCATTCGCTCTCGTGCTCTGGCCGCCACGGCGCCACCAGGGGCCGCACCTCGGCCTAACCTGGCCGCTCCAACCCCTGATCCATAAGAGACACCCCACCGGATGGTGCGCGCTGGGCGCCATTGGAGACTTCCCCACAGCAACGGCGGTGTGCACGCGTTTGCGCTGGGGCTTGCCCATGGGCGGGGCCAAAGGACAATCCATGACGGGCGGGGAGCAACAGCGCCACCGCAACCTCTTGGGCCATGTGGCTGTAGTACACACGTTTGCGCTGGGGCTTGCCCATGGGCGGGGCCAAAGGGCAATCCATGACGGGCTAGGAGAAACAGCGCCACCGCAACCCCTTGGGCCATGTGGCTGTGGTGCGCAGGATACAACGGGGGGGGTTGGCCTGGGGGTTAAGCCAAAGTGGCATCCATGGGCATGGCCTGGGGGGGGTGAAAACGCCACCACAACAGCCCAAGACCCAACAGCATCACCCAACCGGTGGCGGGGATGGGGCTGGCACTGGCGTTCAGCGATGCACTGGTGGCGATATCCCAGCCGATCACATCCAAAGCCCGTTGATCGGCGTCACTAATGGCCACTGCGGTGGCACTGGCCAAGGTGGGATCCATAATACCCAATATGGGGGATTGCCCATCCTTCCAGTGACTGGCCTGTTGGCCATCCCCTTCATAGACCCCAGTGGAGAAGAGATACTCCTGATAGAGGTCATCAAAAAAGACGTTGTTACTGGCGTCTGGGATCATATAACGGGTGGCGGTGGTAAAATTATCGGTGGTGGTCGGATCATCCGCAGCGGTACTAAAACGGAACATATCCAGCGGGGTTAAATAGATGGGGCTGCCATCGGTATCCGCCGTATCCACGCCAGAGGCAAACCCCAGAGCGTGGCCAATTTCGTGGGCCACCACGGTTTCAAAGTCATAACTACCCGCGGTCACACCATCGCTGTTGTCATAGTCCCAACTGTAGTCAGAGCTGTACTGAATGGTGGCATCCGACGCTGTCCAATCAATACCATAGCCGCTGGTAATGCCCAGCCCCCGCATGTTGGCTTTATAGACCTTCATCAAACTGGTGTTGACGGTGGTGCCATCTGGGTCGGTAGTGACATTAATGCTTGAAGAGTCCGGCAGGTAGGTGGTGATGGCTTCATCCGACTCATCGGCGGCATCGGCCACCATCCAGCCGCGCACGGTATCAAAATCAACGGTGTAGTAGGTGGAGCTCGCGGCCCCTAAGGTACTGCCCCCCAGTGAGGCGAAGCTGGTATCGATAATAACCGTGACATTATCGGTAATAATATCGGTCCACTGGGTATAACCCCGAATAAATGCCGCCTGCTGTTCGGCGGTATAACTGGTGTAGTTGATGTCAAAGGTCAGCGCCCGCACCGGTGTGGCCACCCACAGGGTGCTACTGAATAGCGTCACAAAAAATAGGCGTAAAAACATCATTATCCATTCACCGAACCATCTGCTTCATTAAGCGTTGCGCAGCCTTGCGCCCTTTAAAAGGGGCATCGGTTGAGAGCGCTTGCTTTAGATAAAACTTTGCAGCGTTCACTTGATTGCTGGCCTGTAAAACGCAGGCCATGTGATAATTCACTTCTGGGTGTGCCGATAATTTTTTCAAGGCCTTACGCAGCGCCACTTCCGCCTCACCATAGCGCCCAAGCTGATAGAGCACCCACCCGTGGGTATCGTGCATCGCCGGGTTATGGCTGGCTTTTAGCGCGGGTAACAGCGCGTTGAGCTTATGCAAACGCGCCGGGGATTCAGGTGAATCGACCAAAAGCATGGCCAAATTATTAACGACGTATCCTTCTTTCGTATCGGTCGCCATCAGTTTTTCATAAGCAGAAATAGCCTGCGCCTTCTTCCCCTGCTTTTCTAAGCTGTGGGCCAACAAAAAGCGTGAACGGTTATCCTGGGGCGCCAGCTCCAACAACCGCCGCAGTGTGGGCACCGCCAGATCAAGCCTGTTATCTTGCAGATAAAGCAGCGCAATCTGCCGTTGGGGAACATCCCATTTAGGGGCTTTTTCCCGCGCTTTTTCAAACCACAACAACGCCTCAGCCCGCTGTTTATTCTGCACGGCGATATCCCCCCTTAACTTTAAAAGAAGGGGGTTATTCGGTTTTTCTTTAAGCCACGGTTGCAACAAGCGCTGGGCGGCTTGGGTCTCTCCTGCGTGCAGATAAAGGGGCAGTAACAGCTGCATGGCAATGGTATCGTTAGGATCCCGAGCCAGCGCCTTTTGCAAATGGTCACGGGCCTGCTCAAACTGCCCGTCCCCCTTAAAGACCAAACCCGCCAACCGGTCACTTATGGCCGCTTGGGGGTGGTACTTTAACAGCTGCGCCACCTGGGTTTTGGCCTCTGCCCAGCGCTGCTGTTCGCTCAGCATGACCACCATACCCACCAAGGCCCCCCGGTGGCTGGCCTGCTGTTGCAGGAGGATTTTATAGTGCTCCAAGGCCCCTTTTTGCCCCATGCGCCGCATAAGCTCGGCCAACCGAAAGCGCAGGTGGGGGTTTTGCGGCTGTTGTTCCAGCATGGTTTGGAGCAGATGCCGTGCAGGCCCTACCTGACCCGCCCGCAGGTGCGCCATAAACAGCGCCGATTGCGCCGGTTTAAGCTGGGGTTGCAGGGTCACCAAGCGGGTCAGCAGGGTCACCGCCGCGCTGGCTTGATCCTGCAGCGCCATCAACACCCCTTTTAAGACCAGACCCCGCATCATCCACGGCGGCCACTGGGCCTGGCTGGCCTGGTTCCAATCCAGCATACGGACCTGCTGCAACCCCTTTTTAAGCGCCCCTGCCCTTAACAGCAGCTCAGCCAGCAGAACCCGCGCCTGCCCCTGAAGGGTGTGATCCTTTGCTCCATCCACCATATTTTGCAGCAGGGCCATGGCTTTTTGGGGCTGCCGCTGCTGCACCCACAACCCCGCCAAGGCAAAGTTGAGGGGGGTCAGCTCAGGGTGCTTTTGCACCACCTCCTGAATATAGGCCATGGCCTTGGCCGCCCCTTGTTGCTCCATCATCCAATGCAGCAACAACAGATGGCGCTGGGGGTTGGTCGGCTGCTGGGCCACCGCGCCATCCAGCGCCTGCCGGACCTGCGCCAACTGGCCCAAGCGGTAGTACTGCACCGCCTGTAAAATGTAGGGAACATGAAAATCAGGATCCGCTTTGCGCCAGTCATCCAGCGCTTTTAACAGAGGCTCCGGCTCCCCTTGCCGCTCCAACAGGGCGGCCATCTTCCACCACAACAGCCGATCCTTTGGCCGCTGGCTTAACCCCTGGGCCAGCACCTCCAACGCGTGTTGCGGCTGGTTCGCCTTTTCATAAAGCTGGGCCAGCAGCAGGGCGGCATCACCACGCTGGGGGTGATCTTGCAGAATTTGCTGCACATCGGCCATCACCCCCCCACGTTCCTGCTCAGAAAAAGTGTTGAGCCGGGTGCGGATGGCCGCTTTTAGAATACGTAGCTCCGGCTGGCTGTTTTGAACCGCCGCCACCAACGCCCAGGCCCGCGAGGTTTGCCCCATTAAAAAAAGAAAACGTGCCAGCTTTAACCGGGCCGAGGCATGCTTGGGTTGCCGTTGCAGGGTTTGCTTGTAGGCGGCCACCGCGGCTTTAAGATCCCGCCGGCGCTCCGCCACCTCACCCAACCGGTAGTGGGCGGTTACCCGATCCGGGTCGATCTGCAACACCCGCTGGTAGGAGATACGGGCTTTCTCCCACTGCTCAGCCTGCTCATGCTGCTTGGCCTGGGCAAAAGCCGCCGCGATACGGTCTTGGTCCGAAGGCCACATGGACATACTTAGCCCAACAGCCACCACCAAAAACAGCAGGATCACCCCATAGAGCCAGGTGTGCCGTACCGGCTCGGGTTTACCAACCTGATCCACATAAAATTCCGGCTCGGTTTTAACCCTCAGCCAAACCCGCCCCACCCGCAGCATATCCCCATGGCTCAGCTGCGCCTGCTGCTTAAGTTCAGCCTGCACAAACTGGCGGCGTCCTTGGCCTAGGCTTTTGCGCACCAGATGCAGATCCCCTTGGGGGTTGCCCGCCTGATGGTGCAAAAACGGCGTCACCCCCGGATGGTGTTGATTAACCTGATAGCGGGAACCCTGACGGCTAAAAACCAGATGAAACGGAGCAACCGAGGGGTGACGTAACACCACATGGTTACTGGAATCCCGCCCCAACCTTAAACCGCCACTGTGAAAGGGCGAGAGTTTGGTTTTAACCTGGTGAAAGGGGTCGACTGGTGACGGTGTGGTGGGGGGAGAAGAGTCCGTCATCGCCCTGATCCTGGGAATGCTTCACAACAGAGGGTCGCCATCCCTCCCCCTGCGACGATCCATACAAAAAGCGTTGGCCAATGCCCATCCATGGGTTTTTCCTTTATATACACGCCCTACGGTTGTGGTAGAGCGGCTTGAATCTGCGGATAAAAGGTTTCAATAAAATGCTGCATCTGCCCCTGCACCTGTTGCGCGGTGTGGCCGTAGGGTATGGGGGCGCTCACCCGGACCAAGGCCCCATCACTGCGTTGCCCCAACCCACTGTTCAGCAACAGGTGCCACTTCACCTTCAGCTCACTGGCCAACGGCTGCCCCTGCTGCATAAACCAGTAGAGTACCAGCTCTTTTTGACCACCCTTCTCAATCACCAACTGGTTCACAGGCAGCCCCACACCCTGGGGCAACGCTAAGCGACGTGCAGTCTGGCTAAGGATCTGCCACCCACCACCGGGAATGCAATAACGTGGGGAGTGGGTCGCCTTAGAGCCCTGCTGCCGCCCATAATAGGCCATATAGAGCGTCACAACCTGACGGGGCCCATGGTGGTAGGTACGCAGGAGATAATCATCCAAAGCCAACTGGGCTAAGGTTGGGGCATCCAGCGGGGTGTTCTGCAACGTCTGCCAGCCCTGCTGTTGGGTGGGAAATTGGCTCAGGGGCTTCTCCAGCCTCTGCACCGACAGCTGCGTGGGCATGGGAAAAAACAGCCCTAGCCCCGCCACCATCACGGTGATCGTAATCCAAGAACTGCGGGATGAACCCTGCGTTAACGGATGCGTCCCACCCGGCAACTGGGGGGTAGGATCCACGGCCACCCGCAGCTTGAGAGCCAGCGCGGTCAGCACCGCAAAACCGAGCAGATAACCCACCCATCCTTGGGCATCATGATAGAGCCCCTCCATCCAATGGTAGGCTTTCCACTCCGCCATTAACCCGGTAAAGGCCAAACGCAGTGCGTTGATCACAACCGCCAGCAGCGTCGCGGCCAGTAGCTGCGCCACCCCTGCGGGCCAGCGCAGCGGCAACAGGAGTATAAGTAGGGCTGAAAAACTGATAAAAGGCAGCAGGTAGCGCAGACCACTGCACGCCTCCACCACCTGTAACTGGTAGTGCCCCAGGTCAATCACATTGCCCTGGAGCAACACATTAACCCCGCCCCCCTGCAACAGCGCCACCCCAAGCACAGAGGAGATCAGTTCAAGCTGGGTAGAGAGGTAGGTGTGCAGGGGAGATGGCAGGGGCACCATAAGCAGCATGAGCAAAAAGGCCCCCTGTAGCTTAACAAAGCTCTGCCACCCCACGTGGGCCAAGGTAATGCCCGCAAAGACCAACACAAAGCCGTACTGCCCTAAAGCGGGTGAGAGCGCCAAACGCCCCAGCACCAACCCCAGCACCCCCAACAACACCAAAGGTACCCCCGGCCAGGTCGCCCCCACCGCCCCCTGGGCAAGCCGTTGCCGCTGTTGCCAAAGCAGCGCCACCGTGAGCAGCGGTATAAACACACCGTGCTGGTAGTCTGCCCAGCTCTCCCACACCAGGGCCATCTGCACCAGCTCCTGCCAACTGAGCAGCAACAGCAACAGCAGACTAAGAACCGGTAAACCAGCGCGGCCCACCCGGTTCAACGGCCCACGCTTATGGGATAAAATACGGTACATAACCCTTCATTTCGAAATGCGCTTATCAGCTCTTCGATCCGTTTAATCTTTTTGGGGTAGCGCCCCTTAAAGACCCCATAAAATCGCTTAAAATACGAAACTCGATCGTATTTGCAAAAGAAACGCCCCGTCAACGAAACAAATTCAGTTCTGCAGAAAGCCCGCATATCCGCTTCATCTCTCAGCTGTTTTTTCCTTATCCGCAACAAAGCCACAGGGGCAGAGAGCTAACCTTTATCAATAAGAGGCGCAAACAAAGCCTTTAAAAGCGGATCGGTAAGCAGGCCTCACCATGATACCGCGCCACGCGGTGCCTGGGCTGGGTTTGTGCGCCTAATCGGTCGGACGCCAAAGAACCACGATGCCCACGCATGGTTTTCCCCCGCCCCCCCTGCCATGACGGGCCAGAGACCACCGACCAGCAATGTTTCCTAAAAATATCCGGGCTAAGGCAACGAGCAACCTTTGACAAGCTGCTTTAAAGATCGCACTCTTGGCCGGATGTGATCATTTTTTAACGCCATATGCCTGGGCACGTTTGACGCATACTAAAAAAGCATAGGCAAAAGGGTTCGAGGGGACAAACATGCTTGCTCTGGTTACTGGTGGTGCGGGGTTTATTGGCAGCCACCTCTGTGAAAAGCTTTTGCAAGAAGGCCACACCGTGCGCGCCCTGGATAACTTTTCCACCGGACGCCGCGACAATGTCGCCCACCTGATCGATAACCCCGGTTTTACGCTGCATGAAGGGGATATACGCGATCCCGAAACCTTGGTCACCCCTTTTCAAAACGTTGAGTGGGTGTTCCACATGGCGGGGCTGGCGGATATTGTGCCCTCGGTTGAGAACCCCACCACCTATTTTGAGGTCAATGTTCACGGCACCCTCAATGTGCTGGAATTTGCCCGTCGCAACAAAGCCAAGCGGCTGGTCTATGCGGCCTCCTCTTCCTCCTACGGTATTCCAGAGATCTACCCCACCCCGGAAGAGAGCCCCATACAACCCCAATACCCCTACGCCCTGACCAAATATATGGGGGAAGAGCTGATCCTACATTGGGCCGAAGTCTACAAAATGCCCAATGTCTCCCTACGGATGTTTAATGTGTATGGTCCCCGCTCCCGTACCACCGGGGCCTATGGTGCGGTGTTTGGGGTGTTCCTGGCCCAACGGCTGAACAACAAACCCTACACCGTGGTGGGGGATGGCCAACAGAGCCGTGACTTCACCTACGTCACCGATGTGTGTGAAGCCTTTTATGCCGCCGCCCAATCTGACCTGATTGGTGAGGCGATGAATGTCGGCAGTGGTGGTCACCAGAGCATTAACCGCTTGGTGGAGCTGCTGGGTGGGGAGGTAACCTATATTCCCAAACGTCCGGGTGAGCCAGACTGCACCTTTGCCGATACCACCAAAATTCGTAAAAATCTGGACTGGGAACCCAAGGTGAACTTTGAACAGGGTGTGGCCAATATGCTGGCGTGTATTGAGGACTGGCGCGACGCCCCTGTCTGGGAACCGGGCACCATCGCCAAAGCAACGGCCTCCTGGTTTAAGCACCTAAGCACCCCCTGACCCCCCAAAAAAACAGGCCACGGCGTCACGGTTGTACAGCCGCCACCCCCGTGACCCGCCGGACGAGGCATCGTTTTTTTACTCAAGTTCCTGGGCAAAGGGCCGATACCGAGCGTAGACAGATACTTTTTATAGATAGCATGGATTAAAAAGCACTCATGGCTCCTTCTGCGAAATTAATGACCCTGGATCAGCTCGCCCCCCTCTGCCAAACGCTACGGGAAGCGGGCAAACGCATTGTGCAGTGTCACGGCACCTTTGACCTGCTGCATCCGGGCCACATGCGTCATCTACAGCGGGCCCGGGATGAGGGCGATGTGCTGGTGGTGACCCTAACCGCCGACAGTTTTGTCAACAAAGGCCCCAACCGTCCGGTCTTTCCCCAACATCTGCGGGCCGAATCCCTCGCCGCCCTCTCGGTGGTGGATTATGTGGCCATTAACCATGACATCACCGCGGTACCGGCCATTGTGCAGGTTCGCCCGGATATTTATGTCAAAGGGCAAGACTACAAACAGACCGAAGATGATCTGACCGGCAACATCTCGTTAGAGCGACATGCGGTCGAAGCCCATGGTGGCAAGATCTTCTTTACCGAAGAGATTGTCTTTAGCTCCAGCACCCTGATCAATGATTATCTGGATGTTTTTCCCCCCGCCACCAAGGACTTTTTGGATCAGTTCAAAGGGCGCTGGAACCCGGATAAAGTGGTGGAGGCTGTTCGCGGTTTTTCCGACATGAAGGTGCTGGTGGTCGGGGAAGCCATCATCGATGAGTACTGCTACACCACCCCCATGGGTACCATCGGCAAGGGCGGCAACATTATCGCCACGCGATATAATGATAAAGAGATCTTTGCCGGGGGTTCCCTGGCCATTGCCAACCATCTTTCCGGCTTTGTTAAAGAGGTTGAGCTGGTCACCGGCATTGGCCCCAACTGCCCCCATGAAGGGTTCATGCGTCAGCAGTTGGAAGAGAATGTAAGCCCGCATTTTTTCCACTATGAAGAGGCGCCGACCCTGGTCAAACGCCGCTATGTGGATGAGACCACCAAGCTGTTTGAGATCTACTATTACGATCCCTCCCCCTTAACAGAGGAGGTCGATCAATCGCTCTGTGCATGGATCCGCCGTCACGCCCCGGCGTATGATCTGGTGGTGGTGCCTGATTATGGTAACGGCTTTATCAGCCCCGCCATGGTCGACGCCCTGTGCGATGCCGCCCCCTATCTGGCGGTAAACACCCAGATCAACAGCGGCAACCGGGGTTACCATGTGATCACCCGTTACCGCCGAGCAGACTTTGTCTCCCTCAACGAACCTGAGGTACGGCTGGCGGCCCACAACCGTCGGGATCCTCTGGAAGGGGTGGCGCTGGGCATCGGCCACAAGGTCAAGGCTGAGCAGATGTCCATTACCATGGGGCCCAACGGTGCCATGATGCTGGATATGCAAAAAAACGAGGCGCTACAGATCCCTGCCCTGGCCACCCAGGTGGTGGATATTATTGGCGCGGGGGATGCCTTTTTAACCCTGGCAGCCCTGGCCGCCCGCAACGGTTTACCGGCGGAGTTGGGGGCCTTTTTGGGTAGCACGGCTGCGGCACTGGATCTGCAAATTGTCTGCAACCGCACCTTTGTCACCCCAGAGGCCCTGTTGAAATTTGCCACCTCACTGCTGAAGTGACCATGCGTATTGGTATTGATTTTGACAACACCATCATCTGTTACGACCCGCTGTTTGTGCAGGCGGCGCAGGATCTGGGTCTGCTGAGCACCCCGCAGACCAACTGGGATAAACCGCGCATACGCGACCATATTCGTCGCCAAGCAGATGGGGAGCTTAAGTGGCAGCAACTGCAGGCGGAGGTCTATGCCCACCGTTTACCCCAGGCCCGCCCCAAACCCGGTGTACAACATGCCCTGCAACAGCTGGCCAAGGCTGGTTTTGAGCTGGTTGTGGTGAGCCATAAAACCCAACATGCCAAGCAGGATCCCCACCAGGTGGATCTTCGCCAGGGGGCGCGGACCTGGCTACAGGCCCACGGTTTTTTTAAGCGGGGTGGCGGGCTGGACCCGCAAAAGCTCTATTTTGAGCCAACCCGTGATGAAAAAATTGCCCGCATAACCCAACTACAGTGTAGGCTGTTTGTGGATGATCTGATTGAGGTCCTAACCCACCCGGATTTTCCACCACAGACCCAAGCTGTACTGTTTGCGCCGTGCCATGCTGACGGCGCCGAGCGACCCTATGATCACTTCACCCACTGGGCAGAGATCGAGACCGCCTTGCTTGACGGGACCCTAGTATGAGCTACCCCCCTCCATCACAGGGCCAAACCCCACGCATTGAAGATCCGTGGCAACTGGCTGAGCATCTGCTGGGTCGTGCCCCGCTGGCCATCAAACCCGTGGGTAACGGGGGGTGGAACAACCACCTCTTTCAGATCAAGACCGATCAAGGCATGGTGGCGCTTAAACGCTACCCCGACAACGACCTGCGCGGACGCATGGCGCGGGAGACCTCGGCCCTATGGTTTTTAACCGCCCACCCCCCCACCGCGACCCCACGACTGCTGAGCCTGGACCCCATGCAAAATGCGGTGTTGCTCGACTGGGTAGCGGGCGAGGCGATCCAGAGCGAAACCGCCGACCATGCCACCATTGATGCCATGTTGCAGACCATGGCGCACCTCCACCAACTACGCCACGCCCGTGGGGCGAACAATCTGGTGGCGGCCTCGGACGCGGTGTTTAATGTGGAGAGCGCCAAACGGCAGATCCGTCACCGCATGCGCCGCTTAGATAGCGCCCGCCAGCAGCACCCCAAGCTCCACGATATACTGTGCCGTTTGGAAGGGCTGGCCGATGAGCTGATCCCCCGTGCCCATGAGCAGTGGCCCTGTGAAAACCCCTTGCCCACCGCCCTGCGCACCTTAAGCTTTTCAGATTTTGGTTTTCATAACGCCATCCGCAGTACCGACGGCACCATCACCTTTGTGGACCTGGAGTATTTTGGTTGGGATGACCCGGTCAAACTGGCTTCAGACACCTTATGGCACCCCGCCATGGCCCTGCGCGGTGAGCTGCGCAGCCACTTTTGCGAACAGGCGGTTACCCTCTATGAAGAGAGCGGCGACCAGCACATTCGCAAACGTTTTGCCACCATGCACCCCCTGTTTGGTTTGATCTGGAGCTTAATTGTGCTCAACCCCTTTATCCAGACCGGTGAGGTCGCCCCCGCCATGGTGGGCACCACCGACACCAAACGGTTGGAGGCGCAACTGGCCATGGCCCACCGCTACGCCGACACCCTAAAAACCGGCTGTCATTTGACCTACCACCCGGCTCTGACCCCTGAACAGGAGTCCTAATCTCTTATGCGTGCCCAGATTGAACGCCCCACATTCAACACCCCAGCGCTGGACGACCGCGCCCGTCACCTGCGCCGTCTGGTGCTTCGCGCCCTGGATAAAGGGGGGCGTGGCCACCCCGGTTCTGCCATGTCACTCATGGAGATTTTGCGGGTTCTTTATGATGATATTTTACAGACCGACCCCGCCAACCCCCAGTGGGCCGAGCGGGACCGTTGCATCCTCTCCAAAGGGCACGGCTGTCTGGCACTCTATGCGATTTTGGCGGATAAGGGCTTTTTTCCCACCGCCGAGCTGGATGGCTTTTGTGGACTAAACAGCCGCCTTGGGGGCCACCCTGAGCGCTTTGTACTGCCCGGGGTCGAGGCCTCCACTGGGGCGCTGGGACACGGGCTTTCTATCGGCGCGGGCATGGCCAAAGCGGCCAAGCTTAAAGGGTCTAGCTGGCGGGTTTTTACCCTCATGGGCGATGGGGAGATTGATGAAGGCTCGGTGTGGGAAGCGGCCATGTATGCTGCCAAGCACCAGCTCAACAACCTGGTGGCGATCATCGACTACAACAAGTTGCAGTCCTACGGCCCAGTCAGCGCGGTGCAAGGGCTAGAGCCCCTGACCCACAAATGGCTTGCCTTTGGCTTTGCGGTGCATGAGGTGGATGGCCACGATGTGGCGGCCCTTCAGCACACCCTGAATAACCTGGACCCCAGCCAACCCAATGCGGTGATTGCCCATACGGTTAAAGGCAAGGGTATTCCCGAAGCCGAAGACAACCCCACCTGGCACCATAAATCCTATCTCAAGCCCGAAGAGATGGAACTGCTTTATCAAGCCCTCGCCTAAGTAAGTGACAGGAATAGCCTCATGCGACGCAGTTGTTTGAATGAAGTCCACGCCCTGGCCGAGCAGGATGACCGGGTACTGTTTGTTGGTTCCGACCTGGGCGCTGGCACCCTGGATGCCATGCGTGAAGGCTGCCCCGAGCAGTTTTTTATGGAGGGCATTGCCGAGCAAAACCTGATCGGGGTGGCGGCTGGCATGGCGCTGGAAGGGTATATCCCCTACGTCAACACCATTGCCACCTTTTTAACCCGTCGGTGCCTGGAGCAGGTGACCATTGATGTGGCCTTACACAAGCTACCGGTGCGTCTGATCGGCAATGGTGGCGGCATGGTATACGCCCCCCTGGGGCCCACCCACACCACCTTGGAGGATGTCGCCCTTATGCGTGCCATCCCCAACATGACGGTGATCGCCCCGTGTGATGCCGAAGAGATGAAACGCTTAATGCCCCTCACCCTGGGCTGGCCCGGTCCCATCTACATTCGTCTGGCCAAAGGGGGGGATCCGGTGGTCTCCCAACCCGACAAACCGGTGGCCATTGGCCGTGCCATTCCCCTGGTGGAGGGACGGGATGTAGTGATCGTGACCTACGGCATTATGGTACACCGCGCCCTGACCGCGGCAGAGGCGCTGCGTGAAGAGGGTATTGAGTGTACAGTGCTGAACATGCACACCATCAAACCCTTGGATGAACAGGCGATCTTGCAATCGGCAGTGGGCAAACGCCTGGTGGTTACCGTGGAGGAGCACAGCCTGACCGGGGGTCTGGGTAGTGCCGTGGCGCACCTGTTGGCCACCACCGATGCCCTGGAGAACGGCCCCCGCCTACGCACCCTGGCCTTTGCCGATGCCTTTTGTGAAGGGTATGGCAGCCAAAACCAGCAAATTGCCAAAGCTGGGGTGGATGTGGTGGATATTCAGCGCACCATTAAAGAGGCCTTTGTTTAAGGAAACCCAATCATGGCCAAGCTCTACAGCCATTTAAAATTTTTACGCTTTCAATCCCACCTGCAAGCGTTGCAGGAGAAACGGGTTGAGGCACCGGTGCATATCCGCATCAAACCCACCAACATCTGCAACCAGGACTGCTGGTACTGCGCCTATAAGGTCAGCCACCTGCAACTGGGGGAGAATATGGTGGAGCGGGATGTCATCCCCGAAGCGAAGATGCATGAGATCGCCGATGACTGTATTGAGATGGGGGTTAAAGCTGTCACCTTTTCTGGTGGGGGGGAACCCTTAGTCTACAAACCGCTGCCGGATATTGTGGAAAAACTGGCCAAAGGGGGCATTCGCGTGGCCTCCCTGACCAACGGGGTGAACCTTAAGGGACGCATGGCGGATGCCTTTGCCAACCATGCCACCTGGATCCGCATCTCCATTGACGCCTGGGATGGCCCCAGCTACGTCAAGGCCCGTGGGGTTAAGGCGGATGAGTTTGATCGGGTGTTGCAGAACATTCGTAACTTCACCGCCCGCAACAGCCGCTGCGTCTTGGGCATTAGCTTTATCGTCACCAAAGACAACGCCGAACATCTTTATGATGCGGTTAAGCTGTTTAAGGAGGCTGGGGTTAACCATGTCAAACTCTCCGGTACCGTCAT
The DNA here is from genome assembly GCF_036689865.1 of Magnetococcus sp. PR-3. Classification (NCBI taxonomy): domain Bacteria; kingdom Pseudomonadati; phylum Pseudomonadota; class Magnetococcia; order Magnetococcales; family Magnetococcaceae; genus Magnetococcus; species Magnetococcus organivorans. The sequence goes on along the minus strand of NZ_JBAHUQ010000041.1, from coordinate 5,436 downwards.
CGCCAACAGCGGGGCCGAGAACAACGCCTACCACCGCCCGCTCATGCCCACGGTGAACGCTCAAATTGCCCAGGCCAAAACCCTGGCCACCGATGATTTTGGGGTGATCGACTACTACCATGAGCTGGAAGAGCGGTTTGATAAACCCTACAACAGCTGTCCTTTTTTGCAATTTTTAACGGTAATTGGTGCCGACCAGCGGGTCTACACCTGTCAGGACAAAGCCTATACCGACCTGGGACAGTTGGGCTCTATTGAGGGACGCCGGTTTAAGGATTTTTGGTTCTCGGAGGAAAACCGCCAACGTATGTTTGCCTTCGATCCCTCCCAGAACTGCAACCATCACTGCGTCAGCCACACCAAAAATCTGGCCATTTTGGACTATCTTAATCTCGACCCCGACCACGGTCTATTTGTATAAGGAGCCCCCCATGGCCCGTTTGGACTTTCTTTCTGAGTATCACAACCGCACCAAGCGGGACTATGTACAGCGGGTGTTGGAGCATGACAAGGCCGAGTGTACCCGCATGGCCCGGCAGTGGGGATATGAGTACTGGGACGGGCCCCGCCAGTATGGTTACGGCGGCTACCACTACGATGGTCGCTGGCTAAAACTGGCCCAAAACCTGGCCAAGCACTATGGGCTAAAGGCCGGTGACCGGGTGTTGGATGTGGGGTGTGGCAAAGGGTTTTTAATGTATGAGCTCACCCAGGCGGTGCCGGGTATTGAGGTGGTGGGTATCGACATCTCCCCCTACGCCCTTGCGCATGCCAAAGAAGAGGTGAAAGAGCAGATTATTCTGGGCCACGCCAAAAAGCTCCCTTTTGAGGATGACAGCTTTGATCTGGTCTTCTCCAACACCACCTTGCACAACCTGCAACTGCCGGAGCTGGATCAATCCATCCGGGAGATTGAACGGGTGGGCAAAGGGGGCAATAAGTTGATCTGTGTCGAGTCCTACCGCAACGACCAGGAGAAGGTCAACCTGCTCTACTGGCAGTTGACCTGCGAAACCTTTTTTTCCCCCGATGAGTGGGTGTGGCTCTATAATCAATGCGGCTATCAGGGCGATTGGGACTTTATTTTTTTTGAGTAAGGTCAGCAGCGCCACACAGAGTTCTCATCCTTACCGGCCTGCTGGTCGATAAAGAAACTGTCCCCCTGTTGCTTTGGGGCATACACGTTACGGTTATGGATAGATTATTTTAGGTTTATGGCACGTTCTCTCATCATAGGTGCATCGGGTTTTATCGGCCAACAGCTCTATCGGCGCTTGGGTGCTGAACGCTGCGTGGGCACCTATGCCCACACCCCCTTTGCTGGCGGGGTTGCCTTTGACCCCACCACCACCGACCCTGCGCTGTTTTTGGATCAGCACGGCCCCTTTGAGCATATCTATGTGCTCATGGCCATGAGCAGCTTGGTGGCCTGTGCCGAAGATCCCGCCCGTGCTCACGCCATTAATGTGGATGCGGTCTTGGCCATTGCCCGTTGGTGCCAGCAGCATCAAACCCCCCTGCTGTTTAGCTCCAGCGATGCGGTGTTTGATGGTGAGAACGCCCCCTATAATGAACAGCATCAGCCCACCCCGCTGGTCACCTATGGCAAGCAAAAGCGGGAAGTGGAGTGTTATCTCCAGGCGCACATGCCGGAACTGCACACCACTGTACGGCTCTCTAAAACCTACAGCAGCGACCCTGAAGATGGCACCCTACTCTCGGCCTGGGCCAAAGCATGGCAACAGGGCCAGGCCATAACCTGTGCCACCGATCAGCGCTTTAACCCCATCCATGTGGCCGACGCGGTTGAGGCTATGGTGCAGTTAATGGCGGGGCAACACCGGGGGTTATATCATCTGTGCGGCCCCACCTCGGTCAACCGCTATGAGCTGATGTTACAGCTTAAAAAGGCCTATGAAGCACGCCTTGGCCCCCTGCCCAGCTGGGACATCACCACTTGCCTGATCAACGATTTTGGTTTTTCCGAACCTTGGCCCATCGATATCTCAACCCAGATCGACAAACTGCTGGCCACCCTCCCCCTAACCCCCCGCACCCCAGCACAGGGGTGTGAAGATCTGGTTAGCGCCCTACTCCAACACCAAAGCAACCCATAGCCCCCTCGGCCACCCTGCCCACCGGAACGGGGACACCCTTGATTGCCCTAATCCTTTGCCTACCCGAACACCGACCCTGCCCCTTTGAACACCCGTATACCCTAGCTTGGCCGAGCGATCATGCGTTATTCAGCGCACAAGGCGGCACCCAAACATGGCGTGGCAGCCCCCCCCCTGTACAGCAGAATCGTTGGACAAAGGGAGCACGGGAACACTCTAGATACCCCAGGCGTGAGCAGGGGGGAAACTTCGGGGGCACACCCTGTTTCAGGACCAAAACCCTGCATCGCCACCCTTGAACAACCTGCCCATCTCCCCCTCAACATCGTGGAGAGATGAACACCCCGATGCAGAGTTTCCCCCCCGGTCACACTTGCTGGATACCCTAAGCGCTCTGCCCACCATGGCAGGCCATTCATTACACAACTAATATTTTACAAGAAAAACCTATTATGGGCAGACCATACTCGGCTGATGTGCCCCCTCATCAACCCGCCCCTTTAGCCGCAATGACCACCCGGTCACGACCCTAGCATGGACATCCTGCAAAAAAACAAAACAGAAACACTCTAATTATTCTCGCAAAACAAGAGTATATTTGTTATATTTGTCTCAAAGAATATAGCTGTATATCCAATTTTCGCACATTGGCAGGAATGGGCTTTTTTGCCCTTTTAGGTTCTATAATGAAACATATTTCACGGATAGCCCTGTTACTTTTGGGGAGTGTTTGGGTGGGCCTGTTCCATGCCAACGCCACGTCGGGGGATGCCTTAATCTCCGTTGATCCTGCGGTACGCAAATACTGTCTACAACCTGGTGGGCCACTGGGTGGAGGCTCCGGTCAGGTGCTCTCCCAAAACCAGATCCACTCGGACGTCTGCCAACAGCTCTACCAGCAAGAGATCGCCCGTTTACGGGCCAAAAACTTTCAAAAGCAGCACGGCAGCCAATGGTGCCGCCAGTTAAGGGTACAAATTGATCGATTGAATGCCCAAAACGCCCCGCTTCCTGGCCATTTCAAGGCACTACAGCAGACATCCCACTGTCAGCAAAACGCCAAATATGACCTGCCCTAAGGGGGCCAGCGGTAAGCGACGCTTTATCCCCTGCCCGGTTTAGCCTATGATGCACCCCTGCTTTCGTTTCTACCATGCGAGAAGGGTTTAACGGTGCATCAATCTCACCCCTCTGATCGACCTAAGCAACCTGATCATGCCGTGATGATGGATGTGATGGACGATCATGGTCAGCCCACATGGCTGCTGCCCCCAGCACGGGGCCACCTACATCTGTTTATACATCCCAACCGTTGGTTCCTGGCCCAAACCGCCCTGGCCCAGGAGATTAGCCAGGGGCAGATCACCCTCATCCCCTATCTGCTCGACCACAGCAGCTTTTCATTAACCGATTATGTCCAGCAAGCCGGGCTTACGCAGATCGACCATTTGCGACTGCCCGCCGCCCATGCCTGTCAGCTCTTTAGCCAGGACCCTTCCCCCCTGCTGGGTCGGCGCATGGTGCAGTGCATGGAAATTCTGCCCCCCCTCAGCACCGAACACGGGCAGTTATTGCAACCGCTGTGGCACCAACAGGGTTATCACCCCTTTCACGCCCCCAGTGGCACCCTGACCCCGCTGGCCCAAGAGAGCCCCCCCCAAGGCACACTGTTTCTTATGACCACACGGGCCATGGCTCAGCAACAACAGCCGCACCCCAATGGGGGGCCACCCTCTGAGCTTTTAAAACAGCACGCGCTGTCCCCCAAAGGGGTTATTCTCATTGGCGCGGGTGATGGGGCGATCTACCCCCCCTTTCAACAAGCCGGTTTTGAGCACGCGCTGTTGGTGGAGGGCCACGGGCCCCGCTATCAACAGTTACAGCAGCGCTTTGCCCACAACCCCCAGGTGGTGACCCAACCCGCGATCCTTAGCCAGCACCAAGAGCGCGGCTATTGGGACCCCCAGCACAACCGTTATACGGCCCAGCCAGGTGGCACCCCGTGCCAAGCCACCACCCTGCCCCAGTTGATGCTCTCCAACCGGTTACAGATCAACCCCTATAACCTGTTGATGATCCAAAGCAACGGCACCGAACTGGATATTTTAAAGGGGGTTGAGGCCAACCTACCCCACTTTGAGGCGGTGTTGGTGGCGGTACACTTTTTTGGACCACAAGCCACCTGCCCCCAGGTGGATGATCTGCTGGAAGAGGCCGGTTTTCGCCGGGTTGCCGAACAAGGCAACCAGCAGGGGTACGCCCTTTACCAACGGCGTCGGCGTATCGCCATGAGCACGCTAGGGGCCAACGGCCGCTACGCCAACCAGCTGTTCCAATACTTAGCGTTGGAGGTCATGGCCAAAGCCCAGGATGCCGTGATCGAAACCCCACCTTGGGTAGGTGAGGCCCTGTTTAATATCCGCAACCGACGCCCCACCGGTAAGTATCAACTGGTGAAAGATATCACCTGCATGGCCTCCCCACTGGGGATGATGGAATTTCTTGAGAGCGACATGCCCCACCTGCGGGATTTTGACCTTTGGGGCTATTTTCAACCCCATAGCCGCGAGCTACGCCCCCACAAGGCGCTGTTCCGCCGTATTTTCACCCCCAAGCCCTCGCTTAAACAGGGCATGGACACGGCGCTGGAAAAACTATTTGGCACCGAAGAACACACCCTGGTGACGTTGCACCTACGCCGGGGGGATTATGGCTACAGCTATTTTTTCATCACCCCAGAGGCCTGGTATCTCCAGGTTTTGGAGGAGCTTTGGCCACGGCTGCACAACCCGGTGCTGTTTATTGCCAGTGATGATATTGAACAGGTGATCGGTGCCTTTGACGCGTATAACCCTAAAACCGCCGAAGATCTGGGTATTGGTGTACAGGGGGTGGGCTATTTCATCGACTACTATGTGCAGACACAAGCGGATATTTTGGTGACCTCCAACTCCTCTTTTTCATTCTCTGCGGCCATGCTCAATGAGGTTGGTACCATCTTTATGCGCCCAGACCCTGCCCTAAAAAAGATGGTGCCCTTTGACCCATGGAATGCCGATATTCTGATCCGGGAAGTCCATGAAGAGCTGCTCACCGACCAGCGCGACAGCAGCGGAGATATTAAAGCAGACCCCAACGAAGCGTAGCGTAAAGCGCGACAGAAAAGTGACCCCAAGCCAGTCATGGCAAGGCGTCGCCTAAAACCACGGCGGCCCACCCTGTCGCACACGATGATCCGGTGACGGGACCCTGCAACGCCATCAGCGTTACCCCAAGCCAGTCATGGCAAGGCGTCGCCTAAAACCACGGCGGCACACCC
>NZ_JBAHUQ010000040.1 GCF_036689865.1 Magnetococcus sp. PR-3 | reverse complement strand
GCACACAATCAAAAAAGGGAGGCCAACTGGCCTCCCTTTAATTTCCTTCACCAAACCACCATCCCCAACGGGCAGAGAACCATTTAACAGCCTTACCCATAGCGCTGTAGGCTTAAGATGGTATGGATCATCGCACCATGACGCGGATATTACGTTTACCGCGGCGTATGGTCAGCAGCATCTTACGGGTGTCTGCCTCTAAATGGCTGGCGACATCTGTCATCTTTTTTACCGGGCGTTGATTAATTTCTACAATACGATCCCCTGAACGCAAACCAATACGGGAAGCCATACTGCCGCGACGTACTTTGACCACAACAATACCTGGCTTTTCATCCCCCTCTTGACGCTCCAGAACCGCCCCGTCCAATCGGGATGACAAACCCTTGCCTTGCACCCGTTTACGTTTGGACTCCGCCACCACAGCTCGGACCGTACGACTACGGCCATTGCGAATACGGGTCAGTTCAACCTCTTCCCCCACCCGTAGCAGGCCAACCAAGTTACGTAGATGCGCCGCATTGCGTACCGAGTGCCCATTCACCTTGGAGATGATATCCCCGACCTTCAAGCCTGCTTTTTGTGCGGCTGAACCACGGGTCACACGGGTAATGACACTGCCCTTTTGATGGTCCAGACCAAAAGCTTGGGCCAGCTCTGGCGTTAGATCCTGGCTAGAGATACCTAATAGCCCCCGCCTAACCTCACCATACTCAATAAGTTGAGCCATTAACTGCTGGGCCATATTGACAGGGATGGCAAAGCCAATGCCTACATTACCGCCACCTTTGGCTAAAATAGCGGTATTAATGCCAACCAGCTCGCCACGTAAATTGACCAGTGCCCCACCAGAGTTGCCGGGGTTAATGGAGGCATCAGTCTGAATAAAGTCCTCATACCCTTTAATCCCCAACCCTGAACGGCCCAGCGCACTCACAATGCCTGAGGTAACCGTCTGCCCCAAACCAAAGGGATTACCAATGGCCACCACAAAATCCCCAACCCGCAACTTGTCTGAGTTGCCTAAAGGCAAGGCATGTAGTTTATCGGCTTTCACCTTAATCACCGCCACATCAGTGGCTGGGTCGGCCCCTACCTTTTTGGCATTAAGCACCCGCCCATCCCGCAGCGTAACGGTGATCACCTGCGCTTTATCAATGACATGATGGTTGGTTAAAATATAGCCGCGTTTGGCATCAACAACGACACCAGAGCCCAAAGAGCGGGTCTTCTTAGCACGGCGCGTACTAGGCAGATCAAAAAAGTGCCGGAAAAAAGGGTCACTTAACAAAGGAGTCTGTTCAACAACCCGGCCCGAGGTTGCGATATTGACCACCCCTGGCGTTGTTTTTTCCAGCATATCTGCCAAGGTAGGCAGCTTATTACCATCCACCGAAACCGGCCAAGCACCGGCCTGTACCGTACCACTGGCAACCAACCCCCATAACAAAAAGGCCCATACGCCCAACCGTATCTCTACTTTTCCCCTCATGGGAAACCGCTCCCTTTATCTGTTCAGACCATGCGTAGTGGTGCCACAGCCCCATGGGCACGATACGCAACCAAATCAGCCAAAATTAAATCATGATCAAAAGCCAAGGCCACACCAGGCGCTGTCGGATCAACCACACGGATATTTTTGGCATCATCCGCAGCCTTGGGTTGACCTGTGGCTTCAGCCACGTAGACCATACTACAGGTGTGTAAACGGGGGTCCCGCTTGGGATCTGAATAAACCCCCAACAGTCCGGTTAGCGTGACATCCAAACAGGTTTCCTCTTTGGCTTCGCGTATGGCCGCAACCTCGGCCCGCTCACCACGATCCACAAACCCACCAGGCAAGGCCCAACCATGTGGGGGGTTAACCCGTTCAATCAACACCACAGGGCTCCCCGGTTGGTCCACCATTTGGATCAGAATATCCACCGTCACATATGGGGTCTCAGGGGACCAAGTCATAACGCGCTACTCCGCTACACAGCGTGCATTAAAGATTGTTTCAAACGCAGCCACCATGCGTTTTTCCAAAGCGTCACGGGTGACCTCAACCCCCTCTGCAACCAATGAAGTCACCGGCCTGCCAGGCTGACCGCAGGGGACAATACCACCAAAATGGCTAAGATCGGGTTCCCGGTTCAGGCTTAACCCATGCATAGAGATACCCCGTGTTACCCGGACACCGATGGAAGCAATTTTGGCATCACCCACCCAGATACCTGGACCGGCATCATCATTACGCCCGACCAGCCCATAGGATTCTAACACGGTGAAAACCATACGTTCCAGGCGGTCAACATGGGTACGCACCGCATGCTGATTGGGCCTTAAATTCCAGAGCACATAAGCCACCAACTGTCCGGGCCCATGATAGGTAACCTGACCACCCCGATCGGTACGGATGGCAGGAATATCAGGCCGTAACACATCGTCTGGTTCAGCCCGCTTACCCAACGTATAAATAGGCGGATGCTCCACTAAGATCAACGTATCTAAGCGGTGCCCTTCATGAATCGCTTTAACCCAGGCTAACTGTTGATCCCAAGCTTGCTGATAATCCCACCCATCCCGCTTAACCAGAACAACAGGACGTGGTTGGCTCATTCGGTCACACCATGCAACGCACTGGCATGAAAGGATGAACGCGCCAATGGCGAACTGGAAACCCGCTTAAAACCCATTTGAGTCGCTTGCGCCCCCAGATATTCAAACCGCTCAGGCTCCCAATATCGAACCACCTCATGATGTTCAGGACTTGGACGTAGATATTGACCCACGGTTAAATAGTCAACATCCGCACGGCGCAGATCTTCAAACACCGCCAGAACCTCTGCTTCATCTTCACCCAACCCCAACATAATACCGGATTTGGTCACCCCTTTTGGGTTGAGCTGCTTGGCACGTGCTAACACGTTCAGAGAGTATTCATAGCTAGAGACAGGTCGAACATTGGCGTAAAGGCGTGGCACTGTCTCTACATTGTGGTTAAACACATCCGGTCGAGCTGCAACGAGCCGCTCTAACGCCCCCTCTTTATGTCTAAAATCAGGGGTCAACACTTCAACAGAAGCCTCTGGCAGCAAGCGACGCAACGCTTGGATACAGGCGATAAACTGTTCGGCACCGCCATCGTCCAGATCATCTCTATCCACAGAGGTAATCACCACATGTCTAAGTGACATACTTTGGGCGGTCAGTGCCAACTGGTGGGGTTCTTCTGGGTTGGGCGGCAAAGGTTTGCCTGTTTTGACATTACAGAAACGACAACGGCGGGTGCAGGTATCCCCCAAAATCATAAAAGCTGCACTGCCTTCATGCCAGCACTGCCCAATATTGGGGCATGTGGCCTCTTCACACACGGTGTGTAACCCCCCCTCACGCATCATCCCTTTAAGCTTGAGATATCCTGGCGAGGTAGGGGCTTTGACTTTGAGCCACCGAGGTTTCCCGGATGGCAGGTGGGTCTTTGGATCAACTCCGCTACTCGACTCCGATTTTGGAGAAGAATTTTTTGCGGATCTTGGCATTATAGGCCTCCCATTTCATGGCCGATAGATCAGGGTCATCGGTACCGGAGAGGAAACCCAGTGGGATCTCGAACCCTCCAGCCATCGCTTTACCGCCCCCATAATACGCACCTGTGTGGGATTGACCCAAGGCCTCTTTTAGAAAACTGTCAGGGCTTAAGGAGTGTTTGGTCGTCCGCAAACTGCCTTGCACCGATTCATGATTATCGGCATGGGCAACCAAACCAAAGACAATGGCGGTATGCACGGTCTCTTCTGTTAATAAAAACTCAGCAGCTTGGGGAATCGCATCCCGATCTTCTGCACGGATCGCCCCAACCCCTGATAAACAGATCCCTTCCCGCGTGGTCCGGTTGGCCAGTGATTGACGAATCACCTCCATAACCCGGTGGCTACGCTGTTGGTGCATAATCTCGGTGAGCATATCACTGTCACACAGAGGCTGTAGATAGCTGGCAGCCTCAAAATCCTGCTGGTTCGCCTCAATCATCGCTCCCGTGTCGGAAATAATACCGTGCATCAAAGCGGTTGCTAAACGGCGATGTTCAGGTTTACTGGTCTTCAACCCCACCAGATCATCCATAAAATAGCTGGTCAGGATTGATGCACAGGCCCCTATTTTTCGTAAGTCTGAAAAAAGAGGGGTGAGAAAATTTTGGTTGGCGTGATGATCCATCACCGCCACTGTCGGCACACCGGCCTCTTTTAAAGGGAGTGTCAGGTTGGAGGTTGTGCCCTGATTATCCACAAAAACAGCACCCTGATAACGATTATGGTTGAGCACGTTATAATCGATAATCTGAATCAGCTCCAGATCCAGCAGATTAATCAAGGCGATGTTCTCTTGGTGACTAATACGCCCCCCATAAATGAGCTCAGTCTCTATCCCAAAAGCCTCAGCAATAATGGAGTAAGCAAAGCCACAGGAGATGGCATCTGGATCGGGGAAATCCTGCAAGACAACAGCATGACGATCCCCTTCACAGCTTAAGAGAAGCTCGCGAAGTGCTTCGGTTTTGGTAATGGTCTCTTCATTCATCTTTTACAGCCCCCTACTGGCCAGAAAGATGTTCATTTGGAACAGACAGTACTCCCATACCCGAACCTTATATTTTAATTGGGTACAGTTTACCCCCTTTTCAAGACGAGAGGGTATGAAAAAGCCCTTTTTGACCGATTGGTTGCCAAGAGGCAACGCAACGTCATACAGTATCCCATCGGTTTGAACTGAAAATCTGATAAGTACGCGAAGGTTTTTCGCGTCTAAGCCGTTTATAGCTACGAGGGAGAGGTAATATGGCCACCACTGCACGGGTCAAATGGGTTGAAGGCATGCAAATGTTGGGAGAGTCCGGCTCCGGTCATCCTGTAGTGATGGATGCCAGCGAGGCGGTTGGTGGCCGGGATATGGGGGTACGCCCCATGGAACTGCTGCTCATGGGCATGGGCGGGTGCAGCTCTATTGATGTACTTAACATCTTGAAAAAAGGCCGCCACAAGATCAGTGATTGTGTGGCCGAGCTGCAAGCCGAGCGTGCAGAAACCCAACCTTCCGTATTTACCCAGATCCAATTGCACTTTACCATTACCGGTCAAGGTGTTCCTGAAAAGGCGGTCCAAAGGGCCATTGACCTCTCCATGGAGACCTACTGCTCAGCTTCCATCATGCTGGGTAAAACCGCACAGATCAAAACTTCCTTCGAGATCGTCGAAGCCGAATCATAAGAAATTGGAGAATCAAGATGCAGGTTGTTTCCCGTTTACTGTTGTCCCTGACCTTAATGCTGGGGTTGATCACCACCGCCCAAGCAGCTGATGACCATGACGATTATTACAACATTCGCCCCATTGTACCCCTACAGGGTGAAGGGCCTGAAATTGTCGAGGTATTCAACTTCCATTGCCCCCATTGTAATGATTTTACCCGGTACTGGAGAAGTGGGCACACCACTATAAGAGCGCCGGCAAAGGCAAAGTGACCATGCGTAGCATGCCTGTGTTCTGGGGCACCCAACCCGACACCCCCGTACGTGCTTACTTTGCGGCAGAGTTTATGGGTGTGGGTGAACAAATGAAGCGTGCCATCTTTAAAGCCAATTTTGATGACAACCGCTACAAGATTGATGATGAAGATGACATCCTGAAAATTGCCGCAGAAGCAGGGATTGATGCCAAAAAACTGGAAGATGCCATGGATAGCTTTGCTGTGTTTGGCAAAGTGGCCCAGGTTAATGGCTTAGCCCGCCAGTATGGCGTGACAGGGACACCTTCTGTCGTGATCAACGGTAAATATCGTGTGGTGGCCCATGGCAACTATGACAAAGCACTTAAGTCTATTGAGATGTTGCTGTCAAAATGAAGATCCTGGTTCCCATTAAACAGGTCACCGACCCTGCCTCTCCGGTTCGCCTGAACCGGGATGGCAGCGGTGTGGATAACACCGACAGCAAAATGGTGATCAACCCCTTCGATGAAATTGCCCTCGAAGCGGCGATGCAGCTTAAAGAGTCAGGCCATGCCAGTGAGGTGATCGTCTGCACCATTGGCCCAGAGTCATGGAATGACTCTTTACGCACAGCCCTGGCGATGGGGGCCGATCGGGCTATCCGCGTGAATGGGCCGCTCCATCTTGAACCCCTGGCCATTGCCCGCCTACTGGCCAAACTTGCACCTGAGCAGGATTGCTCCCTGGTACTGGCGGGCAAACAGGCGGTTGATAGTGACGATAATCAGGTCGGCCAAATGGTGGCTGGGTTGCTGGGGTGGTCCCAGGCAACCTTTGCATCCCAAATCACCCTACAAGAAGACATCCTGCGGGTGGAACGAGAAACGGATAGTGGTAGAGAGACCCTAACCCTACCTCTACCCGCGGTCATAACCACAGACCTGCGTCTAAACACCCCTCGTTATGCCAGCTTACCTAATATTGTAAAGGCCAAACGCAAACCTTTGGATCAGATGGAAGCGACGGATCTAGAAAGCCCATGCACACCCCAGTGGCACGTTGTTGAAACCCAGCCACCTACCATGCGCCCCATGGGCCGGGCCGTGGCTTCTGTTGATGAGCTACACCAGATACTGCTCAAAGAGGGATTAATTCATGGCGGATGAGACCATTCTGGTGGTAGCAGAGCTACAAGGGAACCAGTTAAACCCAGCCACCGCACATGCCGTTGCAGCCGCTCAACAGATTGCCCCCAGTTGCACACTGCTGGTTGTTGGCCCTGTAACGGATGAGGTTTTACAGACAGCAGCCAGCCTTGATGGGGTCTCTCACGTTCATCATCAACCCGCCGCGCTGGAGATCTGTACCGCAGAAAACCTAGCACTGGTCATTCTAGAGCGGTTTAAGGCACTACAAGCCAGCCACCTGTTTATGGCTGAATCCACCTGGAGTAAGGATTTACTCCCGCGCATCGGGGCGCTTTTGGGGGTGCAACCACTAACGGGCGTTGTCTCGATTTTGGATGCACAAACCTTTATCCGCCCAACCTATGCCGGCAATGCCCTGGTGACACTACGCTGCCAGGAAGGCCCCGTCTTGGCCACGGTTCGCATCACAGCCTTTGCCGCCGTCGATCATACAGACAAGCCATCTCCCGTCATCAACGGTCCAGCCATAGAGGCCACCCACGCCACACGGTTGGTTGAAATCTCCCAATCGACCAATGAACGGCCAGATCTACGAAGTTCGGCTATTGTTGTCTGTGGCGGACAAGCGCTCGAAAAGGGTGGAGACTTCACCCCCATTGAACAACTGGCGGATGCCCTAGGTGGTGCCGTCGCAGCAACCCGTTCTGCGGTGGATGCAGGCTTGGCTTCTAATGATTTACAGGTGGGACAAACGGGAAAAGTGGTCGCCCCTAAGCTCTATGTTGCCGTGGGGCTTTCAGGTGCCATTCAACATCTCGCGGGTATGAAGGATTCTGGCTGTATTGTCGCCATTAACTCAGATCCTGGTGCCCCCATCCATGCGGTTGCCGATTATCGACTGGTTGCCGATCTCTATGAGGCACTCCCCCAGTGGCAACGCCACCTGGGCTAACCACACCCGACGCGACACATTAAGAAGGGGCTTTTATTCCGCTGATTGACGTAGCCTGATCAGTGCCTGAGTAAAATGCCCCTTCTTAACTGGCTTAAGTTCTCTTCAACAAACACCAATCTCAGCTCCCTCCATACACCGATCAAGGCTGATGGTCATTGGGTACACGGGCAGACTCTTAGACACAGGCCCCCGTAGACCCATCCCTTACAAGACCTCTGCAAGCCATTATTTTTTCATGAATGCTAAAGATCTTTGATCCCTGCCATGGCCTCCTCTGCGCCCTTTTCAACCCACGCCACCTTTTTTGCAAGACGAAGCAACCTTTCCTGGTCGTTTATATCCAATCTCTTAATCTAAACAAATCTTACCACAGCAGGGCATAACACCTCATGATAGGAGAGCAAAGCATGCTATGGTGGTATTTGCTTTGATCCCGCTGTTTTGTACGGCATTTAACCGGTAGAGATGACAGTTTCATGAGCATCATCGATATACAACCAGAAGAGAGTGATCGTTGGAGCTGCGCCAAGGATGCGGTTTGCCAAATTTCCTGTCCTGGGTCCAGTGCCTGCGATGAGTATGAAGAGACCCTTTATGCTCGGATGCTACGCTTTGAAGCATTGATCGATCTTGCCTGGGAAGAGGGTATGCAGCACACACCCAGCGACATGGACGACATGTTGCGGGATACCATCCATGAAACCATACAGATGCTTGACGATGGTATTATCAGTGTCGTTGCCATCAACCCATTGCGGGAAGATGCCCGCTATCATTGGGCCGTCAATTGGTGGATCAAACGGGCTCTGGTTATCTATGACCGGCTTATCCCCAACCGTATGCTGGGGGATAGTCTGGAATCAAAAAGTATCATGGATCCTGGCCGTACCTACTACTGGGACAACCGTCACCTTAAGTTCAGCAACTGGACCGATGAGCAGTTTCAAGCCGCTAAGATCATTGTGGCTCCCCCAGCCATTGCCCAAAGAGGCTGCTTTTTAGGGCCAAAGACCATGCATAAAGGGATCCGGGTAGAGATGGGTGCTTACATCAGCTCGGATGTTCTCATTGACGATGGTGCCATGGTTGGTTCCTGCGCCCATATTGGTATGGGTGTACAGATCTCTAAGAACGCTACCGTTGGTGGGGCTATGCGCCCTGTGGAACTGATGCCAGCGGTGATTGAAGACCGTGCCTACATTGGCTCTTTTTCCAAGGTTTCAGCAGGCATGATTATTGGCAGTCAGGCTATTTTGGCTGGAAGCGTGGACCTGGAACGAGAAATCCCCATTATTGATGAGGTCAAAGGGGAGGTCTACCGCGGGTATGTCCCCCCTGGCGCACTGGTCGTGACCAAGCGTCATGAACAGACCGGACTTAACCTGCCCCACATTGTCTACTATCGCGGCCCGGATGAATCACGCTACGCAGCGCGGGATATCCTGAACAACTTCTACCGTAATGTTCAGGTTTTTTAGCACGTCACCCGTACAAAACATGGCGCCCCCCTGCAGACCCAAGCATGAGCCGTTCGAACCGCTCTAAGCAGCGAGCCCAGCCTGCCCAATGAGATCGCGCTCATCCAGCCTGCTGCTCCCCTAAACTCCGCACAAAATCTGTGACCAGATCCTGATTCATGGCTTTACCCATCTTGCGCAGTTTTGCCAAGGCACGATAGGGGGTCATGGCATCCCGTTCTGGCCCCCCGGTTGTAAATTGATCAAAGTGCTCTATCAATCCCAAAATTTGGGAAAGTGGGTGGATATCATCCCCCTGGAGTTGATTGGGAAAACCGGTACCATCCAACAACTCGTGGTGTTCATGGATAATACGGATCACCTGATCTTCCAGCTCAGTACTTAACGCACAGAACTGAATACCCTCTTTCACATGACTTGGGGAGGATTCATACCAAGCAGGATCACTGCTCACCTGTGTGGTGCTCTGGTCCATAGAGATGAAGCGTTTACCGATGTCATGCAGCAGCCCGGCGACCCCAAGCTGCTGTACCTCTTGAGGGGATAGCTTACGCATCATCCCCAACCCCATGGCCAGGATACTGACATTGACCGAGTGACTGAGCATATGGAAATCTTCTGTCTCACCACTCATTAACATACTGTAGTAGCGATCTGGATTATCCACCAATACAGGCATTAACTCATCAACAGCCTGCTTGGCCATCGTACGGGCCTGCTCTGCAGTTTGCTGTTGATAAATACCATGCATGGCCAGTTTTAGATTTTCCCGAATAAGTGTCCCACCAGCTTCATTTAGCGGGGTATAGCTTGCCTTTTGACCCAACTGTTCTTTCAAGTATTGCTGAAAAGCGGGCATATCTTCCCGGCGGATATACAGACGGCTTTTTTTATCGCAATGCTTAGGTTCAATAGCAGCACTGAGTTCTGGTTGGTTTGGACCAACCACAGGAATTGGCCGAACACCTTGCAATTGAAAAATTATAAACTCTGGGCAACTACCGGCCACCAAAGGGCCTTTATTAATAGGGATAAAGTGATCAAACAGATATTGTGAGAATTTGTTGAGTCCAGCTTTTTGTGACTGCCCAGCTTGGGACAGGTGCACAAAATTGGCATAGTCCTGCTCATGGATATAGAGATGTTCAACCCCACTCTCCCGCAACCGATCAGCCACCTCTTGGGTCATCGCCAGGTTCTGTTCTCGAAAAAGAACATATTGTTTTTGGCGAAGAACCATGAGATCGAAATCATAGATCTTCTCTAAAGGCAGTTCGGATGTAGGTATGGGGATATGAAAGGACATGCGAAATCTCCATAAGGTTATTTTAGTACTTAAACCTTATGGGTGGCATCCTGCAAAAGAAAGTTTCGTCTTGTGAGAATGGGTCGACAACGATGGGTGCTCTGCACACAGACCCTCTTTTTTTGTAAGATCAGCGGATCCACTTTTTTGGCGTTACACCATCAAAGGTATAGCCAAAAAAATCGAGATCAGGCTTGGAGTATGCTTCAACCATTTCTCGAGTTTCGTCATCATAATACTGTTGGTAAGCGTCATGCTTGGATGTGTTGAGCTTGGGCAGGGATGCAGAGATACCTATTTAATTTTGAACATAGCTGAAGTCTTCCACAAGATTTTCAAAATAACCTACAAAATTGACCTGTTGCTTATCTTCATTATCAAAAAAAGAATCTTTCTGGTACACATACCGGCTGCTTTGGAAGTCCGGGTGCTCCAGCAGCTGTTGGATATACGCTTTGAAGGTAGGAATAGCCTTCACCACTTCATGGGAACGCATATCCGCACACGCTTGCGAAAAGTGGTACAAGGAGACATGACGATCAAAGGGGTTACGTACAAAACCGAATGAAAAATAATCATGCCAGACAGAGGGCGGAATATGACACTGTAAATCTGGAGCCTTGATCATTCGTGTATAAAAACGATGTCGCCAACTAGGTAGAATTTTGCGGTTATCCAGGCCCGTCCGCAACCGACGATAAAAACTTGTACTCTGCAGATGCCCATAGGGGGCTAACACCCGCTCCATGGATGTGCCTGCTGTTTTATAATTATGTATGAAAATAAACTTCTTTTGGGTGGAAAGGATCACTCTACCACTCTTTCACGGCTTAATTTCCGGTGGACTTTTTTAAACTCTGATGACAGCACGGTTGAGGATCAGGTGACCTCTACGTCTCACCCCAATATTTACGTTCCCAAAGCCATGAGCCTGTAAAGGCTGTGATATCAAACAACGGAGCAGCGGGATCTAATGGTTAGTCTTGACGTCCTGTACGCTTGCGTGATTCCGCCCAGGGTAAGGGTGCTGCAAGAAAATGACCCCAACGCTCAGGCAGCTGCCCCCTTAAGGTTTCAAACTCATGCGCACGCCACCCCAAAGCGGCACCGGCATAACCATGGGCTTCTGGATCCTCAATATCCTTAAGCACATCCTCCAGCAACCCCGGCAGTACCGCGACATCATTCATAATGCCCAAGAGATCTTGAACCTTTTTGAGCTCTCCAATAAAAGCTTCACAGCGTTTTTCAGGGAAAAGTGGTCGAAAAAACTCAGTCGCATAACGCAATTTCTTACCATCAATACGCAGTTGATGCAGCTCTTCAGAAGGCAGGCGGTCAATCTCTTCCCCATCTCCCATTACCCGGGCCATATGTTTTTCTAGAACTTTACCTGCGAACTTTAAAATTGGCTTATCCAGACGCTCCAACTTAGCGGGCTCTTTCATCATCTTGCGCCAGGTTTTCTCTTTAAGCCAGGCATCCAGTTGGCTTTTAAAACGACGATAACGCTCGCTATCCAGGGTTTCACGAACCTGATCATAAGCCTGCTCTTGATAGGCCTTGGCATGAAGGGTCAACCGCTCTTCACCCTGGGGCATGGGGATCAAACCATGCATCTGCTGCAAACCTTCATCCAAAAACACATCCACATCCCGAGCGGGTCCCATGGAGCCTGCGACCCAACGCATTTCGTTCCCCAACTCACGGGTTACTTCACGGGGTATCGCCCGCCTGAATACTGTCAAAGCACTTCGCATACGACGAAACCCAACCCGCACCTGGTGCACACCTTCAATATCATGACCATCGTGAGCCAAAGGCTCCCAGGCCAGAATATAATCAAAATTGTGCCGGATAATGGTGCCAAAGGCCTGTTCAACCGTATGAGTGGCTTCTACAGGAGAACGTTTGGTGATCTGGGGGCGTTCCATTGTGTTCAAACCTCATCAACGTCAAGGAGCGGTCCCCATGCAGGACCGGGAATGGCCTATCCTACACAAAGCACTCGGTCACATCCAAGGCGCATATGTGGGATCTTTTCATTTTACCAGGATGTTTCATTCTCTTTGCGCTTCTGCCCTGCAATCATAAAGGGCTTTATGATAGAGTTTACAGGCTGTCGGTCTGGTTATGAGAGTCACTTCCAAAGCTCTGTTTTAAAATCCTCTTCGATACAGACTTTTGGAACTCACTCTCCCCATACAGCAATGGTGCATGGTGTGCCCAATAGGCCCATGTATTCGGTTATCGGCGAAACTGTCGTCTTAGGTAGAAAGAAGGTCCGCATGGACAGTACTACCGAGCTCTTCTTTTTTTCCCCTCAAGAGCTGGAACTGACCTTACGATTTTTATTTCAGTTTGGATTGTTGATCTCTTCGGCCTTTTTTTCCGGTTCTGAGACAGCCCTCTTCTCTTTAAGTCGGCTTGATCTGCAAAAACTACGCAATATGCGCGACCCCCACTCTGACAGTATTCATGAGATGCTTGATGAGCCTCGCCGATTGATCATCTCAATCTTGTGTGGCAACGAACTGGTTAACATTGCTTCAGCTGCAAACATGGCCGCCATACTGTTAATCATTTTTGGCAGCGGTGAAGATGTCGGCCTGCTCAACGTACTGGTGATGGTACCGATGCTGCTGCTGATTGGTGAGGTCACCCCTAAGACCTTTGCAGTGACTTTTCCCATCAAGTTTTCTTCACGTATCTCAGCGAAGCTCCTGCCAAAATGGATTCTCTTCATCAGCCCTCTACGAGAAGGTATCCGGTTGGTTGCAGACCGCATTACCACGCTGGTGGTGGGTGAAGCCATGGAGCAGGAGAACATTCTACAGAAGGATGAGTTCCGCACCCTGGTAGAAGAGGGAGCCGATCACGGTGCGTTGGATGCCTCTGAGCGGGTCTTGATTGATAATATGTTGGAAGCCTCAGAAACCGAGATTATCCATATCATGACCCCCCGTACCCGTCTGCATTTTCTAAATGCCGATGACCCCATGATCAAAGTACTCAAGCGGTTTCGCAAATATCGCCACCCTCGTGTTCCGGTGATTCGGGGTCATGCCGATAATATTCTTGGCATGTTGCACTCTGAGGATGTCCTACGCTTAACCAAAAGCCAACGGGATATTGAAGAGATTAAGGTGGAGGAGCTACTTCGCCCAGCCCACTATGTTCCCCCCACCAAAACCGTGGATGAGATGTTTGACTATTTTCAGGTACACAATACCCGTGCCGCCATTATTCTTGGGGAATATGGTGGTGTGACCGGTATTGTCACCATGAAAGATGTTCTTACCTTTATTTTTGGTGAGATCTCCGGTGCCGGCCAAAGCAAGGCGTTTTATAAAGAGCAGGATGATAATGTCTATACCATCCCTGGCGATATGCGTCTTATAGATTTTGAAGATCTTACCGCCTTTGGTATTGATGACTCTATGATGACCACCATTGGTGGGGTTGCCTTCCGCCTGTTTGACCGACTGCCCAAAGCAGGGGACTCCCTCATCAATGAAGGGCTTCGCTTTACCATTATAGATATGGATGGGTTACGTATTAAAACCCTGCGTGTAGGTAAAAGCAGTGTGGACAGTGGCTTGCCGGATGAACAGGAAGCCCCGCATCCATTAGAGGCCCCCAGCACCGCAGAAGTGGTGGAGAGTGGCCATGCGCCCACCGATCATGAAGGATCAGACCCCGAGCACCTTCCCCCACCACCTGATGATGAAGAGCTGGAAAAAAAAGAGGATCCAGAACCCCAGGAAGTCCGAAAAAAAGCGAAAAAAAATAAAAACAAAAAACGTAAGCTGGCAGCCCTAGCCAAAGAGAAGCGTCTGGAGCGACAAGATCGGCAGATTCATCCTGATGCGGACACGGAGGGCTGACCATGGAGACCATCGGACAACTACTTATTATCGCTTTTTTCCTGGTACTTAAGGGTTTTTTCTCTGGCAGTGAAATTGCCATGGTCAACTGCGATAAATTGAAAATGCGTCACCGTGCCAAGCTGGGAGATCGTGGTGCTCAGATGGTGGTACAAATGTTCGAAAACCCAGATATTATTCTGGGGACGACACTGGTGGGTACCAACATTGCCACCGTGAGCATTTCCACCATGGCGGCGTTGATGTTTATTGATCTATACGGTGGTCAGGGTGACTTAATCTCTGTTTTAGTCTTCACCCCTTTTCTGCTTATTTTGGGGGAAATTGTCCCTAAAAGTATCTACCAGCAAAAAGCCGATTCCATCGCCCCCTATATTATCTATGGGCTGAAATTTTTCTCGGTTCTGTTCTATCCGGTCATCTTTGTCTTTAGCCGTATCGCCCGTACAACCACCCGTTTGGTGGGGGGTAGCAGTCAGCAAAATGGATTTATTACCCGCGATGAGATCCGTATGCTGCTGGAGATGAGTGATGCCACCCCCACAGGTCGCCGGTTTGACCGTGACCGGGTTCGTCGCATTATCCGTTTTGCCGATACCACGGTTGGGGAGGCGATGATCCCCCTTGCTGATGTGGTAGGAGTTTCGGAAAAAGCATCTTTGGAAGAGGCCGTAGAGCGGATTTGGAGTCAGGGTTTTAACCGACTGCCGGTCTACCGGGGTAATCTGATTAACATTGTTGGTGTGTGTACCGTCAACAGCTGGTCTTTAATGGACCCTGAGCTGGACAATAAACAGCTGAGTGACTACACCGACCCCCCACTCTATCTCTCCCCCAATCAAACCATTGATCAGGCGCTCCCCCTGCTCCAGGCTCGTCCATCGGACCATATGGGTATTGTTGTGGATGAATTTGGCTCTGCAGCAGGCATCCTGACCATGGAGGATATTTTTGAGGAGGTTGTGGGTGAAATCGATGTTGGCTATGACTTTGATGAGTACCACCCCAAACGCCGGGTCATGTTTCAAGAATTGGGGGAAGATGATTTTGTTGCGGATGGACGTATTCCACTCTCCCAGCTCAATGATAAATTGCATATTCACCTACCAGTTGGTGAAGCCCACACCCTGGCTGGCTTAATGATGCAGCGGTTAAAGGCCATTCCTAAACCAGATGATGAAGTGTTTGAGCAGGACTATCATTTTACGGTGTTAGAGGCCAATGATCGCACCGTAACCAAGGTACGTATTGCTCGTGCTTGAGCCAAACAGATTGAACACAACGTATATAAGGCGGGCTTTTGATTATAATTGAGTCCAATATTTTATTTGGCCAAGAGATCATTTTATACGCCTAAAAAAAATTTCCACCCTGCGCGCAAAAGGGTGCGTTTCACCCTAAATCCCGCTAACATATTTCACCGGTGGCGGGATATTATTTCTTGCATACCTCATGGAAACACGGCATCACTTATCGCAAGTTATGCAGGTTCCCTTTAGGTTCGTAGCCCAAGCATACTTTCCCGCGCTGTTCTTTTAAGGGTACATACGCCACCCGCTGATAGGTTGCTGGCTGTATTCAGCCTTCCACCATATTTCAAAAAAATGGCCGGCCTTTAGGCTTCCACCCTTCAGGTTTTGGCATCCGGAGAGTTGTAACTATGAGCAAACCTTCCCTGGATCTGGTTAAATCCATTGTCGGTGCTGGTCTCTTTTCTGAAGAGCATGAACAGAGCAGCAGTGAACGGGCTAGCCCCCCATTGGTCGCGGTTTCCCGCACCTTGGGCGCCAACGGCACGGTCATTGCCCAAAAGTTGGCTGAAAAGCTGGGTGTGCCTTACTATGATCAGGATCTTATCGATCGCGTCTTGAAAGAGGCTGATCAAGACAAGGTACTGATGCAGCGCATTGATGAACGTGCCACCAATTTTATGGATGACTTCATCTACGCCATCTTCAGCGATAAACAAAACCCCAAGGATGCCTACTTCCAGGCTTTGGTCAAAGTGTTGATCAATATCAGCCGTAATGGTGGGGTGGTTGTGGGTCGTGGTTCTCATATGCTGCTACCAGAAGAGCGGACTTTCCGTTTACGTTTTGAGTGTGGCCGCAGCAAAGCCATTCAGCGCATCGCCAGCCGTGAGAGCATCTCGGAAGCAGAAGCCGAAAAACGTATTGAAAGCACCAATGCGCAACGCACCAAGTTTATCGCTAAAATGCCCAACCGTTTTCCAGCTTTGGAAAGCGAGTTTGATCTGATCCTACACACCGATCATTTTCAACAGGATAATGCGACGGTGGATGCCATCATCGGCATGATGAATGCCGGTGGATATTCCACACGGATGCCGAACTAAAGGCGACGTACAGCCACAACCATAAAAGGGCGCTATCTGGGACAGATTGCGCCCTTTTTTCTTCTGCCAATTGAGCAGATTGTTCCTCTGTGCACCCGAGCCTATACCACAATTTTATTGAGCGTCTATTATGTTTGAAGATCTACCCACACGTCGGGCATCTCGCCACGATCCCATGGTGCTATTAAGTACAGAGGATCACCGCACCATCCCTTTTGAGGCGACGCAGCCTCACGAAGTTTGGGCAGCCTTAAACCCACAAGATCACCAGGATCTTCAAGCGCTCTGCCACACCTTTCATCAGATGTTATTCGCCCTACCCCAAGGGCTTTTAACCGGCGTAGCGGCAAAACATTATTACCACCGTTACCAACAACAACCCTACATTAAAGAAACCGACTGGATGGCCGATCACTCCGGTGGGGCACTATCCAAAACTCAAATGGCCCTTGCCCAGCGCGCCTACGTGGTTGCCCATGCACCCGGAGCCGCCTGTAGTACATCCGTTGTTTGGGACCAGACCGCTCAACAAAATATCTGCATGCGCTCTCTGGATTGGGCAGGTGCGCGGCAGCTAGGCCAAGCCACACGCCTCTATCAATTTGTTGACCGGCACGGTACAAACCGGTTTCAGGCGGTGGGTAACATAGGCATGGTCGGACTGCTAACGGCCATTAAACCCGGTCTGTGCGCAGCCATTAACTATGCGCCCTGGACGGTATGGGGCATTGAGCAAGGGCTAGACCCCTTACTGCTCCTTAGGCAACTGTTCGAAGATCCTAACGTGGTGGATTATCATTCCGCCCTGGACACATTACTGGCATGGCCGGTTAGTTCTCCCGTTTATGTCACTTTGTGTGGTGTGGAAAAAGATCAGGCTTGCGTGGTGGAGTTTGGTCTAAAAGGTATGAGGCACGTACGGCAAAGCCAAGCGGGGCTACTGGTCCAGACCAATCATTTTGACCCGGAGACCAGCCCTTTTGTTGATAAAAATATAGATATGCCCCCGCACCCTGTCTTTAAAGATCTTTTAAAAATGCGCCAACGGCCTATTGAGGATTGGTATGCCAGCGACCTGCTACCCAGTTCAGCCAAACGACGCCAACTGTTGGAGCAAGGTTTGCGGCCTTTCAATGGGGACGCTCAACAACTTCGGGAAAAGCTGGCCTCACTCTATGCAACCCCACCTGTATGGAACTACGAAACCGCCTATCACGCCCTAATGATTCCTGAAAATGGTACCCTGCAAGTTCATGCACGACGGGCCAACCCCACCCTTTAACAAAAAACCGGCCTAAGCCGGTTTTTATTGCATAATCTCATGCATCTTTTAGAAAGCAGGTGAAACAGGGCTGGCTGCTGGGGGTGCGCTGGGCTGTGCAGGCGTAGCAGGTGTGGATGGCGGTTTCTCCTTACCCATTACTTTTCCGCCCAACTCTTTAGATTTCTGCCACCCCTTGGCACCGTACGCCTTGGATTTCTCAAGGCCCTTGGCACCGTATTCCTTAGATTTCTGCCACCCCTTGGCACCATATTCCTTAGATTTCTCAAGACCCTTGGCACCGTATTCCTTAGATTTCTGCCACCCCTTGGCGCCGTACGCCTTGGATTTTTCAAGACCCTTGGCACCATACGCCTTGGACTTCTCAAGACCCTTCTTACCGGCTTCTTTGGTTGCGTCCCACCCTTGTTTAAGTTTCTCTTTCCATCCCATTTCCTGCCCAGCTACAGGTTCTTCTGCCAGAACAGGGGCTGCTATCGTAAGAGCCAAAAGCATCATCAACATCTGTATACGGCGCATGTCGCTTCCTTCAATGCGGGAGATCATCAATACGTTCTAGCCATTTTGTGGCGCTTTTACCGATATGGTTACCCAACCCACATAAATCAAGAGATGGAAAAAACTTTAATGGGGGTGACGGATTAATTCATAAACTTTATGCACAGCATCCGTTGCCAGAGCATGCGCTTTTACCGGCTCCACATAGCTTATATGAACCCCACAAGCCTCCCCATAAAGAAGAGAGATCTCAGGATCAACCCCCATAAAGTTCTGCTCAGACACCCCCTGCTCTCTCTCTTCTGTCGTCATTAAACAGATGGGTGCTTTGGTCACATGTTGAAGATGCTTTGCATAGCGAAGACGTAAATCTGGCGGCAACGCCGTGAGTGATGCCCGGTCATAAACCCAATCAACCTTGCCTAACCGTCGGGAGCTTAATTTAAAGAAATCCCCACACAACACGGTAATGCGCCCGACTTGCCACTGCGTAAAAGCCCCAAAAGCTCGCCGTGTGGGCCGCAGTCCATTCTCTTTAAAAAAGGCTGCCACAGCGATGGGACTTAACTCAACCCCCAACACCTCATAACCCTGTTGGGCTAACCAGATCATATCCAAACTTTTGCCACAAAGCGGTACAAAAAGCCGCTTGCCCCTAAGTAGTTTTATACCTGGCCAAAAACGCATGAGTAGAGGGTTGATACGAGATTGGTGAAAATCATCAATATGATTCTCCTTCCAAGCTTGTAGCCACAGTGCATTATCCGGACACCCCATGGTTGACCTCACATGAGATCACTAGGCATACGAGCTCTTCATAGGAGAAAAACAATGCGTCATAACAGCAGCACACAAGTCTGCCAACGAAGCGGGGGAGCATAAGCTACTTCCGATTAAAATGTGCCAATGGGGTATGCACAGGGCAACGGGCACAAACTTCATCAGAAGCGACATGCAGGTCGACGAGAGGAACGCATAGCGTCTCATAAGAACATGCAGCGCGACACTACACCGTTCAAACGATCACCCAAAGCCTAACATGATTTAGATCAAGATAACCATGATGATGCCAATAACGCACAAAAAAACAGGATGTATCGACACATACATCCTGCTCATTCTCCTCAACCAGCACCTAAATTCAGGTAAAGAGCGCTGCAATACTCTGCTGAATACCCTCAGCAGCTTTGGCGGGTTCTTCCGCATCTCGGATGGGGCGACCAACCACAATATGGTCGGCACCAAAATTAAAGGCCTGCTCCACAGTGACAACCCGTTTTTGATCATCACTGGGGCGGTTTTCCACCGGACGAATACCAGGGGTGATCACCAACAGTTTATGGGCTAACTCGGCACGCATTTTAGCGGCTTCCAGACCGGATGAGATCACCCCATCACAGCCATGCTGCAAAGCCCGTTTGGCACGGGAGACCACCAGATCCTCAACATCACACTGAAAACCAAGATCATCCAGATCACCCCGATCCAAACTGGTCAAGGAGGTCACCCCCAAAATTTTCATATCCCCTTTGGCCGATGCTGCAGCTTGGAGAATACCATCATTTCCATGAACCGTCAGATAGTGGATGCCCCGACCAGCCAACTGCCGCGTCGCACGCTCCACCGTCTTGGGAATATCAAACAGCTTTAGATCAGCAAAGACCTTTTTATCCCGCTTGAGCATCCAATCCACCAGCTCAAAATAGTTGCCGGAGAGAAACAGCTCCAGCCCCAATTTATAGACTGTAACCGAATCCCCCAGCTTATCAGCTAATGCTTTGGCGGTATCGGCATCCGGCACATCCATCGCAAACATCAAGCGATCTCGGGGGTCAATATTTTTAGCAGCGGAGATAGGGCGATCTGACATAGATAGTACCTTCTGGTATAGAGACGAAAAAGGCGTCACTAGGGACGCCTTTTCCTGATCAAACCGAATGGCTTATTCGGCGGCCTCTTCGGCCTCTTCCTCTTCAGCCTCTTCGACTTCAAAACCTTCCACTTCACGACCTAAAAAATTCCACATAATACGGTTTACGCCGAACTTACCTTCGTTGCGCTTTAAACCTTCTTCCAGGGTCATGGGCTCTAGAGCGTAGTGTAAGGGCTCATCTTCTTCAATTTGGTCTTCGAGGATATAGATCTCCATCTCATCTTCGGACCAATCTTCCATCAGGAATTTTTTTGGCTCGTCCATTTTTGTTAGAACGGGCTCCATGTTACCAAATTCAATGGAAACCTTGGTGCCGGGCTTAAGATCGTTGATTACGATGATATCTTCATCCATTGTTTCATCCTCGTTTGGCGGGGATCTACCCCAGTGGCGCTACCCCAGGGGTCTCTTTGAGCCTGAACCAACGTCCTGAATATGTTTTCAGGTTACGGTCGGATCGCTCGATTTATATACACATATTATCTGCTCTGTCACACCCACTTTAACGGTCAAGTCAAAGCAGCTGGTGTCACACGGGGCCAGCCCATAACCGGCTTCACCCTATACGCACAGCCTTTTTCAGGCTCTTATTTATCTTAAGCTTAAACCCACATCAGACAAACCATACCCAGAGGTCCAAGGGCAATACCTGATCAATTTAAAGATCGGGCAGATTTCTACCAACTCCGTTCAATGGTCGCCTAAGGGCGCACAGCCAAGGTCTCTTTACGGGTGCAGGGCCTAGGCACAAAACCCGAAACCGCGCAGAAGACAAAGGGCTGCTGGTTAATCTTAACTGGTTGCTTATTTAAAGCCTAAAATATCGCGCATGTCATACAGGCCCGGCTTTTGATCCACAACCCATTTGGCCGCTCTCACAGCCCCCTTGGCAAAGGTCATACGACTACTGGCACGGTGGGTTAGCTCTAAACGTTCCCCATCCGTGGCAAACATGGCGGTATGATCCCCAACGATATCCCCCGCCCGAATGGTGGAGAACGCAATGGTCTTATCATCACGAGCGCCAGTCTGACCTTCACGGCCATAAATCGCGACCTCATCCAAATTACGGTCAACAGCCGCTGCAATGGCCTCACCAAGCCCCAAGGCAGTACCTGAAGGGGCATCGACCTTATGACGGTGATGCGCTTCAACAATCTCAATGTCGTAGTCATCACCAATAATAGAGGCGACCTCAGCGGCAATTTTAAACAGAAGATTCACCCCAACCGCATAGTTCGGTGCAAACACCACAGGGATCTCTTTGGCGGCTTGAACAATCTGCTCCCGCTCAGCGTTTGAAAAACCTGTTGTACCAATCACAATGGGGGTTTGATACGCCAAGGCCTGCTTTAAATGGGCTAACGTGGCATCCACAACAGAGAAATCAATCACCACATCCGCATCGCGAAAGGTGACCTCACCATCGCCACCAACCAAAACCCCCAGCTTCCCCATACCGGCCAGTTCACCAGCATCAGAACCAATCAAAGCATGGGCTGGATAATCACTGGCCGTACCCAACGCACAACCCGCAGCCCCATGCGTCGCCTCAACCAACATACGCCCCATGCGCCCGCAAGCTCCGGTAACACCCACTTTGATCGTCATGACACCCACCCTCAGTTTGCAAACAAACACACCGCCCCAGAAGGGCGGTGTGGAAAATTTTCATTCCACCCTCCTAACACGGAAAGCGGAAGTATTCTATCTGATTTTCAGCTTAATTGCCGCCTAGAAACTCTTTGACCTTGTCAAAAAAGCCCACAGACTCCGGCTGGCTATTCGGATCACCACACCGTTCAAACTCTTCAAGCAACTCTTTCTGCTTGCCAGAGAGCTTAACCGGTGTCTCAACCCGAACCTCAACAACCAGATCACCCAACATACCTGGACGGTTCAGATGCGGCAGACCCTTACTACGAAGCACCAAACGCTTACCGGTTTGGCTACCTGCTGGTAAAGTAATACGTGCTTTACCACTGAGCGTAGGCACCTCTAACTTGGCCCCAAGTGCCGCCTGAGGGAAGGTAATGGGCACCACACACAACAGGTCAGCCCCATAGCGCTCAAAAATAGAGTGTTCTTCTACATCTGTGATGATGTAAAGATCACCTGCTGGGCCACCATGCATACCTGCGCCGCCCTCACCAGAGAGACGAATGCGGGTACCGGTATCCACCCCAGGGGGAATTTTAACCGTTAGGGTTTTCTCTTTTTTCTGGCGCCCGGCACCACCACAATCGGGGCATGGGTCTGAGATGATCTGCCCTTTACCATGGCAGACGTGACAGGCACGCTGTACCGCAAAAAAACCTTGCTGTGTGCGAATTTGCCCGGCACCACCACAGGTGGTACAGGTGGTTGGCTTGCTCCCGGATCGGGCACCAGTACCCCGACAGGTCTCACAAGCTGACATGGAGGGGATCCGTACCCGCTTCTCTACACCCCTGGCGACCTCTTCGAGACTTATACGCAGATCATAGCGGTAATCCTCACCTTGGCGAGCACCACTCCGACCACCCCCACGACCTTGACGACCACCCCCAAAAATATCTCCGAAAAACTCTTCAAAAATATCGCCAAAACCAGCCCCACCCTGACCGCTGAAGCCCCCAGGACCACCCTGACCCAAGCCCGCATGACCATATTGATCATAGATGGTACGCTTTTGCGAATCCTTCAACACTTCATACGCAGCATTGACCTCCTTGAACTGCGCCTCCGCGGCATCATCACCAGGGTTGCGATCTGGATGCAGCTTCATCGCCAGCTTGCGATAGGCCGACTTAATTTCAGCATCGCTGGCATCTTTGGCCACACCGAGAATTTCGTAGAGATCCTTGGACATAACTGGTCCTAACTTCCGTCTAATTACCTAGAGTACCCCGATGGGGCAACGGCGGAGAGCAACAAATGCACTCTCCGCCGTTATTCCATACCCCTATTTTAATAGGGGCTTATCCATACTGCACAATGACTTACTTCTTCTCGTCATTGACCTCTTCAAACTCAGCCTCAACCACATCTTCTGCGCTCTTAGCACCGCTATCCGCAGGACCACCTGCAGCCGCACCAGGATCCATACCCGCAGCTTGAGCCGCCGCCGCAGGATCCATACCCGCCGCAGCAGCCGCCGCAGCAGCTGCCTCAGGATCTTCCTTATAGATCTGCTCACCCATCTTCATGGAGAGATCCATCAGGGCTTGAGTCTTGGTATTGATGGCTTCCAGATCATCGCCATCCTTCACACCTTTAAGATCGGCAATGGCGGCAGAGATTTGCTCTTTCAACGCATCATCAAGCTTATCACCATGCTCGGTGAGCGACTTCTCACTGGAGTAGGCCAGAGAATCTGCATTGTTACGGGCTTCAATCAAAGCACGCTTCTGAGCATCTTCTTCTGCGTGAGATTCTGCCTCATTGACCATGCGATCAATCTCATCGGAGCTCAGACCACCCGAAGCTTCAATGTGGATAGACTGCTCTTTACCGGTGCCTTTATCTTTAGCTGACACATGCACCATGCCGTTGGCATCGATATCAAACGTCACTTCAATTTGGGGCATACCACGGGGGGCGGGTGCGATACCAACCAGATCAAACTGACCCAGATTTTTGTTATCGGGGAACATCTCACGCTCACCCTGGGCCACACGAATGGTCACCGCAGACTGGTTATCTGCCGCGGTTGAGAACACCTGAGACTTCTTGGTAGGTACCGTGGTGTTTTTCTCAATCAGCTTGGTGAACACACCACCGAGGGTCTCAATACCCAGGGAGAGAGGGGTGACATCCAGCAACAGAACGTCTTGCACGTCACCTTTGAGCACACCACCTTGGATGGCGGCACCCACAGCAACAACCTCATCAGGGTTCACACCCTTATGGGCCTCTTTACCGAAGAACTGACCGACAACCGACTGCACCTGAGGCATACGGGTCATACCACCAACCAGGATCACTTCGTCAATGTCTGAAGCGCTCATCCCGGCATCTTTCAATGCTGTACCACAAGGGGTCAGGGTGCGCTGAACCAGATCATCAACCAAAGACTCCAGCTTGGCGCGGGAGAGGCCCAGGTTCAAGTGCTTAGGACCTGAAGCATCGGCGGTGATAAAGGGCAGGTTGATATCGGTCTGGGTGCTGCTGGAAAGCTCAATCTTAGCCTTTTCAGCGGCCTCTTTCAGACGCTGAAGGGCCATAGAATCTTTACGCAGATCGATGGTGTTCTCTTTAAGGAACTCCTCAGCCAGATAATCAATAATGGCCATATCGAAGTCTTCACCACCCAGGAAGGTATCCCCGTTTGTGGCCTTTACTTCAAACACCCCATCACCGATCTCTAGAATGGAGATATCAAAGGTACCACCACCAAGATCGTAAACCGCAATGGTTTGACCATCTTTTTTATCCAGGCCATAGGCCAGGGCTGCTGCAGTTGGCTCGTTGATGATACGCAGCACTTCTAGACCAGCGATACGACCGGCATCTTTCGTCGCCTGACGCTGAGCATCGTTGAAGTAAGCAGGCACGGTGATCACCGCTTCACTCACATCTTCACCCAGGTAGTCTTCAGCGGTCTGCTTCATCTTCTGCAGAATCATCGCTGAGCTCTCTGAGGGGCTCATTTTCTTACCTTCAGCCTCAACCCAAGCATCGCCATTGTCAGCTTTAACAATTTTAAAGGGTACCAGCTGCTGATCCTTAGCGGTCAAAGGATCATCAAAGCGACGTCCGATCAAGCGCTTCATGGCATAAAGGGTATTGGTGGGGTTGGTGACTGCCTGACGCTTAGCAGCCTGACCGACCAGACGCTCACCCTGATTGGTAAAAGCCACCATGGAAGGTGTTGTACGCACCCCTTCACTGTTTTCAATCACACGGGGCTCACCACCCTCCATGACCGAGACGCAGGAGTTTGTGGTACCCAAGTCGATGCCAACCACTTTACCCATTTTCTTGTCCTCTTGACTATACGATCACAGCCCAGTTTGGGCCTGTAAGATTAACTATAAAAAGCCTTATGCGGCTTATGCTTTTGTTCTGCTGCCCCACATATGGGGTTGGGGTTCTCTTTTTGCAACCCCCTACCCTAAAGAAAATCAGGGGGCCTTGGCGA
The DNA here is from genome assembly GCF_036689865.1 of Magnetococcus sp. PR-3. Taxonomy (NCBI): domain Bacteria; kingdom Pseudomonadati; phylum Pseudomonadota; class Magnetococcia; order Magnetococcales; family Magnetococcaceae; genus Magnetococcus; species Magnetococcus organivorans. The sequence continues at coordinate 27,837 of NZ_JBAHUQ010000040.1, read as the reverse complement.
CACCAACCATGCTGGGACGCAGCAAACGCTCATTGAGGGTATACCCTGCTTGCATCTCCTGAACCACGGTATCGGGCTCGGCCTCTTCATCTGGCACTTGCATAACAGCTTGGTGCAGATTAGGGTCAAAAGGCTGCCCCACGGCCTCAATACGCTTAACACCATGCTTCTCTAGGGTTTTGGTCAGTTCACCCTGAACCATCTTCACCCCTTCAACAATGGCCTTAACCTGATCATTCTCACTCTCTTGGTCCATATGGCTCATGGCACGTTCCATGTTATCAGCCACACCCAGAAGATCTTTGGCAAAGCCTTCGACAGCAAATTTCCGGGCCTGATCCATATCCCGTGAACTGCGTTTACGCAGGTTGTCCATATCTGCCACAGTACGCATGAAGTTTTTTTGGTTCTCTTCCGCTTTATCCAGGGCTGCTTGCAACTGGTCATCAAGCGAAGGCTCGGCATTTTCGCCCTCTTCAGGCAGCTCACAGGCTTCGGTCTCTTCGGTTACCACTTCCCCTTCAACGGCCTGACTCTCTTCTTCGGTCGCCTCGGCTTCCATATCGGGGTTTTTCTCTTGCTGTTCTGCTTCACTCATGGCACCGGGTCTCCTCAAAAAAAACAAGCGCCGCCCAGTATCTGGCAGCGTAGGGATCATTTGGACTGCCCCCTATGTAAGGAGCCTTGGCATAGATTGCAAGTGGGCGAGGAAAAAAAGATCAAAAAAATCGGAAAAAAGCTTAAGAGCACGGCATCCGCTGGCCCCCATGGATACCGCCCCACGACCACCCGCTTCGACGGGCTTCTGGCCTGGATGTTGCAATATTACCCTGCAGGTGAACAAGAGAACCGGGCCGTTTGAACCATCCCTTACTTAATTAAAGATGATTCCTCCTATGAGTAACTATATCGAACCTGACATGCTGGATACTCTTGAGTTACCAGAGAACTCGTTTCAGGATCAAAAAACCGCGCTACTAAGCATTGTGCTTCCTGCATACAATGAAGAGAGAAATATTGCCCGTGTTTACCATAAGCTGAAAGAGATCTTGGCTACTATCCCCATCAAACATGAAATTATCTTTGTCGATGATGGTTCGATGGACCAGACCAGTAAAGAGGTTGAGAAGCTCTGTGAACAGGACGACCAGGTTATTCTGATTAAGCTGACCCGTAATTTTGGTCATCAATCAGCCCTGCTGGCGGGCATGAGCAACAGCCAAGGGGATGCGATTATCACCCTGGACTGCGATCTACAACACCCGCCCCAGATGATTGAACAGATGGTGGATTTATGGGAAAGAGGCACATTTATTGTTCAAATGCGCCGCAAGAATGATACCGACACACGGGCGGTCAAAAGCCTTCTGTCGCGGAGTTTTTACCGCCTCATTAACAGCATATCGAACGTTCACCTTGTTGAGAATGCCGCTGATTTTCAGCTTCTTGACCGACAAGCCGTCAGCCACATTCTACAGGTTGCCGGGCAGGAACCTTTTATTCGTGGGTTAATCAGCTGGTTAGGCTTTCCCACCATTGTGCTCGACTATCAGGCGGAATCCCGTTATGCCGAGCAACCAGCCTATACCTTTAAAAAGAATTTACACATGGCTTGGCACGCTGTGCTACAGCTTTCATCCAAGCCGCTCAATATTGGCCTGTTTGCAGGTATCATACTGTTTTTCCTGAGTATAGCTTATATTATTTATGCCATTATAAACCATTACCAAGGGGAAACACTACCAGGCTGGACCTCCCTGGTTACCCTGGTTCTGGTGGTTGGCTCTATGCAGATGCTCATGACAGGAGTGATGGGAAACTACATTCGCCTGATTTATGAATCTTCCCGAAAAATGCCTACCTTTGTGCATTTTCAACCCTATCGAAAAATCCAGAAAAAAAATGCGGTTCCGCAACAGACATCGGATGCCACGTCGTTGGAGAAACAAGGAAAAACCTAATGCGCTACTGGATTGTGCATGCTGATGATCTCGGACTACAGCACTGCTTTAATGCAGGGATTCTGCATGGTTATCAACACGGCCTGATCCGCTCTACTTCGATCCGCACCAATGGCCTAGCCTGGGATCAAGCGGTGGAAGAGGTTCTACCTCAATGCCCTGATATGGGGGTTGGGGTACATCTGTGTTTGAATGAAGGTAAAGCCACCGCTAAGCCCACCTTGCTACCCACACTTTGTCTGCCAGACGGCCTGTTCCGCCATCGCCAAATGATGGGGTTTATCCGCTTAGCTTTAATGCCCCCCTCCAAGCGATTAAAACAAGAAGTAGAGTGTGAGTTTAGAGCACAAATTGAACAAGTGCTGCACCAGACAGCCGCCGATCACCTAAATGGGCACCAACATATCCATATGATCCCCTGGATATTCGAGATCACCACCAAGCTGGCACAAGAGTATAAGATCCCTTATGTCCGCTGGAGCCATGATCCCTTTGTTTGGCAAAGCTTGGCTGTGGCGCGTATCAACCCTCTGGTTTGGGCCCACTGGCTGAACATGAATCGCTGGTTTAAGCGGACCAAACGCATGGCTGACCAACATGGGGTCAAAACCAATGATGTGTTCCATGGGCTGTTTCATTCATCCAGCATGACCATGCCTGTGGTCGAGCGACTGGTACAGGCTGCGCCTAGCTCGGCTGTGATCGAACTGCTACTACACCCGACCATTGCCCACCACCAGGATACAACATGGGTCGACCCCTCACTCCCGGCCTACTGCAACCACACCATGCGTCAACAGGAGCTGGAGACGGTCTGTAACCCCACCCTTGCACCGCTTTTAAATAATGAACACAACCAAACCACCAACTTTAGACAGCTGGCCAGCCAGCACGGATTATTATGAAGCCATCATCCGAATCTAAACCCACAACCCTGCAGCACTTTGATACCCAGTCAGAAAAATATGACCAACTGTTAGGTCGCTGGCCCATTTCGCAATTTAAAGCCAACGAACGTAAAGTGGTGTTGGACCTTCTGGGCTCTGTCGCTGATCAGCGGTTTTTAGACGTGGGGTGTGGTCATGGGTTTTATCTGCGCTCGGTTCTGCCTGAGCAACCCCTTTGCGCCACGGGGGTCGACCTTTCCCCCTCAATGGTCGCAGCCTTACCAGATACTGTTGAGGGCATTGTTGGCGACGGGGCATCATTTACAGTTTCACAGAGCTATGGTCGTATCGTCTGTGCTGGCCTTTTGGAGTTTGTCGATCAACCGGTAGAGGTTTTAAAGAACATTCGACGTTTCGCAACCGAAGAGACCGTCTTAGTGCTGCTCAATCCCCGACCCGGTTTTTGGGGCACGCTCTATACGCTATACCACCGTAGCCATGGGGTCTCTATCCACCTCTTCACCCCAGAAACGGTTAAGCAACAGGCCGCTAGTGCGGGTTGGACACTCACGAACGTCAAAAAAAGTTGGCCACTCGCCACCGCCTATCAACTTATTCCAACGGTTGGGCCCTAACATGCACACACAGGATCGGCGCTCTCTACTTGCACTGTATGGTCTTTGGAGCTTGCTGTTCAGTACCGCCATGGGTGTGCTCTTTCTCACCCCACGTCTGATGATCCTACCCACAGAGCTCGCCCCTGTTGCCCGTATTTGGGTACTGTTTGGTGCGGTTGCCCTGTCACCACTGTGGATACCCGAAACTTGGCAACGCTCCTGGCGCTTACCCCTGGCGGTGCTGGGTATCGCACTCATTCCTTTATTGGCATTGATCACCGGGCCCATACTTTTTTATTTTTTTTGCGGGCTGTTTTTTTTAGGTGTGGTTCAGCTGTTTCGCTACCTACCTCTGCGCCCTTCCTCTAAATGGTGGGTTTTACTCGCAGTTTTACTGCTCATGCCCCATTTTTGGCATCAACTTCTGGCCATACCTTATACCAATCCCTTTTCACTGGAGTTTGCGCTACTGGGGTCACAACCATGGGGTAATGAAGTCTGGATGAGCCCAGATACGCTGCACCATGCCAGTATCATTCACATGACCAAACAGAGTGGTTTAGCCTCTATTGGTGCCGATGGCATTAAGCTCCTTGATTATCATATTGGTGCCCATTACTGGCTGGCGGCCCTGGCCACGCTAAGTGGTGGAAAACTTATGCTTAGCCACGCTTTACTTCACTGGCTTTTTTCCATTCCTCTACTCTTTTTTATGGTTTTTCTAGCTCGGATAGCCCTGGCCACACGACACGACACCATCCAACCTTTAAAGGAAGCTGCCGTATTGCTTATCCTGGTTTTGATGGTCGATATGCTGGGAAAAAGCAGTTACTACATCAGTGAGAGTATGCTGATGTCTCTGATCGTGGCGGTGGCATCCCTTCCCTTTATGTTAAGGATGATTAAAGATCCGTCATCTGATCCAACAGGTAAGCACCTGATCTATAGCCTTTTTATCATACTGGGAATTGTGCTTTGTGCATTAAAAATCAGCACGGGCATGTTGTGGTTTACGTCGGGGGGTCTGCTGTTACTGGTAACACGTCGTTTAACCAAGGTGGAACTCATTTTTGGGCTGCTCACATTGCTGGCCCTTTGGATGAGCTACCACTTCTTTGTTGAAAAAGGGTATATGGTCCAAAGTGGTAGTGACAGCATTCACTTGGGCTGGGCACCACTCACCCGTTTTTTAGCCAAACCCAAATATATGATCGCAGCACTCTTGATCCCAACCCTCTTTATCGGGCTCTATATGGTTCGGCACTTAGGGCATAAGTGGGGTCTATGGCATAGCCAGAACGAAAAACACTCTAGTGCTGCCTTTTTGCTTCTTTTGCTACTCTTTGCTTACCTACCCATTCTCTTAGGGTTAATGGTCAACAACGCTGAGCTATGGTTCATCTATGTTCCCCAATGGATGGCACTACCTTTATTACTCAACGAAATTCAACAGTGGCAAACGCAAGAGCAGACAGAGCCCTCACCCAAATGGAAACCCTGGCTCCCTGTTTTACTGCTTCTACCCGTTGCTCTTTTTACTGTAAAAATTGCCATTCACCACTGGCAACCCATTAAGATCAAAGATCGTTTATCCCTGTTGGTTGAAGCACTGAACCGTGGTGTAGATAAATGGCAACCGGAACATGAACCCACCTTTAAACCGCATTCGCGCCTTGAGTTAAACCCACAGTTTGCTGAAAAGCTCCATAACAGCCCCATTGTGAAGCTTAACCAACACGTTGAGCTAGCGATGCAGCATGCGTCTAACGATACGCCACACGCGATCTACATTCCCCCCAGCAATACGGCTTTTTGGACAGACAGCTATGCCATTTGTTGGAGCATTACCCATACGGTACCCGCGGTTACAGGCCTACCGATGCTTTTAGGTTTTCCCCCCAAGGCGCAGCACTGTGAGATGTATCCCGGTTATGGCTTTCCTTCCTATGGTGAGGGCGCATGGAGTCGAGAACTCACCATGGAACAACTCTGTAAACATGCCCAGTCCAAGGGGATTGACCGTGTGTTACGGGTGGAACAGCTAGAGAGACCCTCCAGTTGGATTGATTGCACGGGCGCAAGCTAACAGCCCATCTCCAACGGATATCGGCACAAAGATCGTTGAGATATATAAGAGAGAGGCCAGGAGAGTGGACTGCGGAAAAAAAGCGGCTTTAGCCGTGGGGCACGGTCAACTGGCACATCTCTGTTCTGTAATTGAGCAGATTAGAGATCCCAGCCTGTCATATAGGTTGGAAGCAGGCTTGTATGCCAGCAGATCGTTTAGCGCTGCAAAACCGGTCTTATACAATATCTTGAGCGGTTGGAGAAAGGCCGTCATCAACCCGATCTGGGTTATAGGTACTTTTGAACGGGCTTAAAAGAACGACGGTGATGAGGGGTAACACCGTGTTGAGCCAAGGCTTCTAGATGTGCTTTGGTCGGGTAGCCCTGACTTTTGGCCCAACCATAGTGGGGATACTGTGCATCCAACACCGCCATGATACGATCCCGCGTGACCTTGGCAAGAATGGAAGCGGCCCCAATAGAGAGCGACTTAGCATCCCCTTTAACCACAGCTTCACCCGGCACCATAAGAGTTTTAGGTAGGCGGTTGCCATCAATCAAGGCAAAGTCGACCCGTACCTTGGTTTGTAGATCTTCCACGGCACGGCACATAGCCAACATGCTGGCATGCAGAATATTCAGTGCATCAATCTCTTCAACCGTCGCTTGACCAATACCAAAATCCGCCTGTGCTTGAATAAGCTCAAACAGGGCGTCTCGCTTTTTAGCGGATAATTTTTTGGAATCGTTCAGCCCAGCAGGAAGCTGCTCTGGATTAAGAATGACGGCTGCGGCCACCACAGGACCACTCAGGGGCCCACGCCCGGCCTCATCCACACCACAGATATGGTGTAAGGCTGGGTTTGAACGCAACAAGGCGCACTCCAGTTCCAAGTTGGGACCAGGGTGCGCCTTGTCGGATATGCTCGCTACGTTTCCCAAAGGAAGCGCTACTACCAGTCACGCTTCTCTTTAATGCGGCTGGCCTTACCGGTACGGCCACGCAGATAGTAGAGTTTAGCACGACGGACGTCACCACGACGGATGACTTCGATCTGGTCCACACGGGGAGAGTAGAGAGGGAAAGTCCGCTCTACGCCTTCACCGAAGGAGATTTTACGCACCGTAAAGGTGGAACGCAGACCGGCGTTCATACGACTGATGCAAACCCCTTCAAAAACCTGGATACGCTCACGGTTGCCTTCAACAACCTTCACGTGGACCTTCAGGGTGTCGCCAGCGCCAAACTTGGGAGCTGGGGTCTCAGGAGTCATGCTCTGTTCAAAAGCCTGCAGTTCATTCATCGTTTTATTCCTCGTATACACACCGCCACCGACTTATCCCAAGGGGGTTAGCGGCGCTTACGCAAACACCTTGATGGTGTCCTAATCAATCGTCAGGTTCCATAGCGTCTAGATCTTCAGCCAAAGCTTGGATCAGACGTTTTTCTGCCCGGCTTAGCGGGGCATTGCCCAGCAGATCCGGCCTGCGTATTAACGTGCGCAAAAGCGCTTGTCGTCTACGCCATCCTTCAATGGCACCATGGTTGCCCGAGAGCAGGACATCCGGTGCTTTATGAACAGTTGTCTCGTCCTGATCCCCATCTTGCCACTGGGCTGGACGGGTATAGTGGGGATGATCCAGCAGACCGGTTTGAAACGAGTCGGCTTCGGCACTTCCCTGATCCCCCAACACACCGGGAATCATCCGTGCGGTGGCATCTACCACCATCATGGCGGGCAGCTCACCCCCCGTCAGGACAAAATCACCCATGGAAAACTCTTCATCCACATAGGTGTCGATAAAACGCTCATCCACCCCTTCATAACGGCCACAGATCAAAACCAGATGGTTATGCTGGGCCAGTCGCTGGGCATCCGCCTGATTAAAGGGGCTACCTTGGGGTGTCATATAGACCACATGGGCCTTTTTTCCCTGCACCGTATCGGTCAGTGCGCGGGCTAAGATATCTGGTTTTAACACCATACCAGGACCACCGCCAAAGGGGCTGTCATCCACGGTTTGGTTACGGTTGGTGGCATAGTCCCGTATCTGTACCAGATTCAGGTCCAACCGACCGCTTTTCTGCCCACGCCCAAGTATAGAAGCTTCAAGGGGGGCAAACATTTCAGGAAAAAGTGTAAGTATGGAGAAGCGTATGGCTTGATCTGCCGCGCTGGGATCCATCCCTACATGCCTTCCATGAGCTCAACCTTGATCAGTTTATGATCCAGATCGACCTCAACAACCACCTCCTCAATGTAAGGAAGTAGTTTTTCCCCTTCGGCACCGCCGCGCACCACCAGTACATCGTTGGCTCCGGTTTCCATGATGTCATGAACCGTGCCTAGTTCTGTACCATCCCGTTCCACCACACGACACCCCATCAGATCGGCCCATAGGCCATCTACACCGGGCTCATCGACCCATTCGGGCAACTGATCGCGTGGAATTTGGATTTCAGCACCATAAAGGGCCTGGACAGCTTCGCGAGAGAGAACCCCCTCCAACTTGGCGATCACACCTTTACTGTGCTGGCGGCCGGAGATTAACTTCATCTCCTTACGGCTACCCTGCTTAGGGGCAAACAACCACCAGACCGGGTACTCAAAAATATCTTCAGGCATGTCGGTTAGAGAGCGTATACGCATCTCACCCCGCACACCAAAAGCGCCCATTACATGACCTATGGTCACCCAACGGATCTCTTCTTTATCGGTCATGGTGGCTTTCCACCTTGCGGCATTTAGGCTTCAGCGGAAGCCTGTTCCTTGGCAATAAGCCTTGCTACAGTGTCAGAAGGCTTGGCGCCTTGGCTGACCCAGTGAGCATAGCGCTCTTGATCCAGGGTGAACACACCACCCTCTTTAGCGGGGATGTACTGACCCAGCTTCTCAAGAAAACGGCCATCACGGGGCATGCGCTTATCAGCAGCAACCACAGTGTAAACAGGCTTTTTCTTCTTACCACCACGTGCCAGACGGATGCAAACGGCCATCTGTTTTCCTCTCTACGAACCAGACAAATTGCAAAAAAGGACCTCAGCACTTGGCCACTTTGTGGCAGCGCGGTCCTTGGGTAACCTGGAAATCCTGGGATTGTATACGAATTAATCAAAGCGTCAAGACAATTCCGCGTCCAAGAGACAAACAGGGGATAAAAGAGTGCTCAAGGACTGAAAAATTCGTGTCATTCGCCCCCTACCTTTTCAACCCAAACATTTCATAAACCCCTTCGATTATCACGTAGAGAGTTGGATTTTAAAGGATTTCTTAACGCGCTCGAGATATTTATTGATAGCTCCAAGTGCTACAAAGCCCTTAAAATCCAAAGATTAAGCGAGAGCGTCTGGAATTCATGAACAATCCGGGTTAAATAACACCATACGTACGCAAAAGAAACAGCCCCGTGCCGATGCTCACCACCGATAGAGCAGTAGATAACGCAATAATATGACCCGCCAACTCGCCATCTCCCCCCATGGCTTTGGTCATGATAAAGCTGGCTGCCGCTGTTGGGCTGGCAAAAGCCAGAAAGAGCATACCAGCATCTTGCCCCCGAAAACCGGCCACCAAGGCACCCAAGGTTAACAGAGCCGGCAGGATCACCAACTTAAGCAGGGTAGCCACGGTTGAAAGACCACTGGCCTGTTTAAGACCACGCCAGGTTAAGGATCCACCAACCCCCAAAAGTGCCAAAGGTAGTGTAAGGTGCGAAAAATAGGTTCCGGTACGATCTAAAATAGGGGGCAAGGAGAGCTGTAGTAACGCCACGGGCAGTGCCAACACAACAGCTAATATTAGCGGGTTTGTCACCGTGCTCCGCAACACCTGCCCCCACGAAAGGCGATCGTGTCCTTTAAAGGGCACGGTCATGGCCAACACCCCCAAAACATTGTACAGGGGGACCAAAACAGCCAAGATCATAGCCCCTTGGGGTAGGGCCTGATCACCAAAAACATTCACCGAAAGCGCCAACGCCACAATGCCGTAGTTCCCCCGAAAGGCACCATGGACAAAAGCGCTACAACGTTCCGGTTCAGAAATAAACCGAGTGGCCATCCACATCAGCGGGATAAAGGTAATGATGGTGCCCAAACAAAAGTAGCCCAACAGTGCGGGCTGATACAGCGCAGCCAGATCCGCCCGAGCAATGGCCATAAAGACCAAAACAGGCAGCGCCACCAGGAATACAACCCGAGAAGAATCATCAACAAAACGTGGGGTAATAACCCCGACAGCCCGCAGTAACGCCCCCAGCAGGACCAACAAAAAGATCGGCCCGGTCACCTCTGCCACAAAATAGGCTGTCTCCAAAAAATCAAGCATCACCATGACTCACAGGCTCTCCAACATAAGGATCGCAAGTTCCAACAGGGGGGAGCAAAGAGCTTATCCAACCACTCAACCGCCGTATACAGCCCCCAAAACAAACAGAGCCCTTTTGTCCCATACATGGGATAAAAGGGCTCTGATCGTCTTGATCTGTCAAAACATTCCCCACCATCAAGAAGGGGGGGGGATGGTGCCATATTACTTAGATCCAGGCTGGCATACATCCCTGGTTTAAAAAGGCATTTTCGGGAAACCGCCCCCACCACCAAGACCAGGAATTTTTGGTAACCCCTTCATCCCTTTCATCATTTTCCCCATACCGCCCATACCACCCATTTTTTTCATCATCTTTTGTGTTTGGGCAAATTGCTTGAGCAGCTTATTGACCTCCTGAACCGAGGTACCAGAACCCGCCGCAATACGACGCTTACGCGAAGCGTTGATAATGGCGTGCTTCTTCCGCTCTTTTTTGGTCATGGAAAGGATAATCGCCTCAAGCCGTTTGATGTGATTATCATCAATATCCAGCTCTTTACCCTTCATCGCTTGCTTAGCGCCCGGGATCATACCCACCAGGTCACCAATCGAGCCCATCTTCTGTACTTGCTGCATCTGGGTTAGAAAATCTTCCAGGGTAAACGCTTTTTTGTTGGCCAGCTTTTCCTGCAGTTTAACGGTCTCTTCCAGATCCACCTTTTCCATGGCGGTCTCAACCAGGGAGACCACATCACCCATACCCAAAATACGTGAGGCCACGCGGTCAGGGTGGAAAGGCTCAAGACCATCCAGCTTCTCACCAGTACCCAAGAACTTAATGGGTTTGCCGGTCACTTCCCGGATCGATAGCGCAGCACCACCACGGGCATCACCATCGGTTTTAGAGAGCAGAACACCGGTAATACTAAGCTTTTCATCAAAGCTTTGCGCCACCGTGACGGCATCCTGACCGGTCATAGAGTCTGCGACAAAAAGAATCTCCGTCGGGGTTACGATCTCCGCGACATCAGAGAGCTCACCCATGAGCTCTTCATCAACATGCAAACGACCGGCGGTATCCAGGAACAGCACATCAAAGCCGCCCTTTTGCGCCTCTTCCAAGGCCCGCCGGGCGATATCACGGGGGTTTTCCGTTGGCTCAGAGGGTAAAACTGTCGCCCCAACCTGCCCCCCAACGGTCTGCAACTGTTTCATCGCCGCAGGACGGTAGACGTCCAACGAGGCCAGCAGACATTTTTTCTTCTCTTTATCAATAAGACGTTTGGCCAACTTAGCCGTACTGGTGGTTTTACCCGACCCCTGCAAGCCCGCCATCATCACAACCACCGGAGGCTGAGCGGCCAAGTTCAAACCTTCGTTGGCCTCCCCCATCACGGTGACCAGCTCGTCATGGACAATCTTGATCACTTGCTGACCAGGTGTCAGGCTTTTCAGCACCTCCACACCCACCGCTTTTTCACGCACACGGCTGATAAAGCTTTTTACAACGGTCAGGTTGACATCCGCTTCCAGTAAGGCAATACGGACCTCGCGCAGTGCATCCTTGATATTCTGTTCAGAGAGCTTGCCTTGGCCTTTAAGCTTTTTAAAGGTGGCTTCAAGGCGGTCGGAGAGGGATTCAAACATGGGCAGGTCCTGTGGTGCTGGTACGACGTTGGGTCCAATCAATCAATGGATCCATGAATATAGCAGGTTTGCGGGCGAAGGTCTCGAAAGCTTGAGCAAACCGGATAGAAACATCCGCCCAAGGGTCCTAAAACCAGAGATACCGTTTTACACCCAGGCTTAAGAATATGCAGCCCCTGCCATCCTCTGAGATGGGTACGGCCCCCCATTTTTGCAAGGGCTCAGCATAAAAGAGGCGCCCTGTTTTGGTATATGATGGTCTAAAGCGTGTAAGCGCGCTGTGACCAAAACAGCATCAGTCGCATGGATAAAAATTACATAACCAGCCTGATGGAAGCCTACGGACCACACACAATGCTGCTTGCCGCGACCCCCTACAAAAATGGGCAGCAACCGAAAGATCGGATGCTGCCCATGGATATCTCACCAGATATGCTTCGCTTAGATACGTACAGGCTCTGAGGCGCCAAACATCCGCGTCACACCACCTTAGATCTATCAAACAACCTTACGCAAAACCGATTAACGTGGGCTTTTGCCTGCGACCACTGCCTGCCCTGCCAAGCCCCACTCGGCCATGGAACCATCGTACAAACGTACCTTTCCATAACCTAAATGGCGCAGCATGGCCCAGGTATGGGCGGCACGGTGTGCGGTCTGACAGTAGACAACCACCTCATCCTGTGCAGGGTTATCCACCCCACATTTGGACAACATTGCCTGGAGCTGAGCATCCTCTTTTAAATGCGGATCCTGGGGGCCACGCAGGGCGTCTGTCCACTCCAGGTGATAAGCACCAGGAATATGACCTCGGGGGCCACGAATGGTTTGCCCCTCATACTCCGCTTCACTACGCGTATCGAGCACCTTCATCTCAACATCTCCTGCTGCAACCTGCTGCATCAGGTCAATGTCGGCATCCCAGCTCAGGTTCTCTACTCCGGCAAATTCCACTGGCGCAATTTGTGGCAATTGATGGTCGGTAATGCGTTGCTCGGTATACCAAGCCCCCATTCCACCATCCAGAACATACCCTTGGCTATGCCCCATGCAGTGCATGGTCCAGATAAAGCGGGCAGCATCCATCCCCCCACTGGCATCATAAGCGACCACTTGGGTGTCTGGGCCAATACCCAACTTACCAAACAGCTTGCTCAAAAGCGCACTCTCGGAACGAAAACCCGGCACACCATCCCGATACCCGGTAATCTCATTATAACCCACCATCACCGCACCAGGGATATGCAGTCGGTTATAAAAGTTCTCACCCCCAACCTGCACAATGCGCAGATTGTCGCGCTGTAGATTATTCTCTAACCAATCGGTCTTAACAAACAAACCACTAGGCCAGTCAGTACCAGCCGAACTTTGCTCAGACATTATCAACCCCAAATGGTGACAGCGCCGCTCTCCACCAGGACAGTGCGCCTATCTCAACACGATCAGCCCCCCCGGACCCGTGTTTTTTCCTAATTAGGTTGCATCACGCATACCCAACGGTTCAACCCCCACGGCCTCCAACATGCGGGTCAGGCGGATCAAAGGCAGCCCCATCAGCGCGGTAGGGTCATCCCCTTCCAAACGCTCAAACAGGGTTATACCCAACCCTTCCACCTTAAAACTACCAGCACAGTCATAGGGTGCTTCACGGTGCAGGTAGTTATGTATCATATGGTCATTCAGATCACGAAAAACAACCCGAAAGGGCTCAACACAGCTCTGTTCCTGGCCTGTTTCAACATGGATAACCGTTAAACCGGTATAAAAGGTAACCCCACGGCCCGATGCAGCGGTCAGTTGAGCGTGTGCTTGTTCAAACCCACCCGGTTTGCCAACAGCGATGGCACCCTCCAAGGTCGCCACTTGGTCGGAACCGATCACCACACCTTGGGTCAAACCCTTAGCTACCGACATGGCCTTGGCTTGGGCCAAACGCCTTGCCATCTGCTCGGGCAGCTCCCCGGCAACAGGTTTTTCATCACACACCGGTGCCTGTTGGGTAAACGGCAGCTGTAGCCGCTCCAACAACTGGGCACGATAGCGGGAGGTCGATGCCAGGATCACATTCACGGGCGAGAATCTCCTACAAACCCAGGTCAATTTAGCCATGCACAGTGCGGCACACCCAAGCTTATGTCAAATGGAAAGCGAACACCGGCCATACGGCAAGCAGCGGTTGGGCTTTTTCCCCCTTGAGCCGATAAGAGAAGAAACCACTACCCCTTAACCTGGACGCGCCCATGCATGGTTTAAAGTGTACCCTGTTGATTCTACTCTTGTGCGGCTTAACAACCGGTATACACGCGCAACCAGCAGATCCCCATTCTCATAAGAAGAAGAGTCCTCAAGCCATCTATGCAGAGGCCAACCTTCTGTTAAATACGTCTGGTCAAATCAACAAAGGGGCCAGCCTCATGTACCAAGCCGCCAACCAGGGTTACTTACCGGCCATACTGGTTATGATGAAGCTCTATCAACAAGGTTTGGGCGTACAAAAAAGCGCGCGTACAGCTTTAGTCTGGCAGAAGAAAGCCGCCGATTTGGGCCATGCCGCCAGTCAATATCAAATGGGGATGGCCGACCTACAGAAACAGAACTATAGCCATGCGTATAAGTGGATCAAACTGGCTGCACTGCAAGGGTTTAAAGCCGCTTTGGCTGAGTTGCAATCCTTAAATCATACCCTGAGCCCACAGATGCAGCAGCGCGGCAACCGTCTGGTATCTCACTGGTTCAATCAGCGCCGCCACCCTTGATCAAGGGGTTACACCAGCAGGAGCAGTCGGGGCTGCCTGCTCAATTTGCTCAATGGAGATGTTAACCCCACCATTCCAACGACGCGGCAGATCATCCACCGAGGTACCAAAGGTGCGGATCTCCCCCCCACGTAGAGGTTTGATGGTATCACCAAAGACACCACTGGAGATCGCCAGTGGGTTTAAAATACGTTCGGTAACCACACGGTCCTGCGCATCCGTAAAGCGTACTTTGATCGCCACACGGGTAACTGCTTGCTCACTTTGGTTCAAGATCTCTGCAAACAGGCGGCTTTGCCCCATTAATGAACGCCCCAAACGACCATTCCCCACCTTAATAGGACCTTGCTCCACCACAGGAATGGCCTGCTCATCGGGGTTATCCGGTGTTTCAATGGTATAACGGGGTTCAAAAGCCTCTTTTTCCCGGGGAGCTTCAGGGGCTTGAGACTGTTCATGCATTGACTGCTGCTGAGCCTCTTGGCTGGCCAGACGCTTCATCTCTTGCTTTGCTTGTTGCAGCTCCTGCTTGCTCACCAACTGGGGTTGAGACTTACTCGCCCCCCCTCCAATCGAGCTAGAAGTACGCCCACTGCCACTACTGCTAGAACCACTACCTGAGCGGGCAACACGACTGCTTGCCTGACGTGTTGAAGAGGGTTTTTTGCTCCAATCAGCCGTCTGACGCTCACGAACAAAAGGGTTATCCGAGTTCAAACTCTCCCGCACCTGCAGGATGATAAAAAAGCCGGAAGGCAGGCCGATAACCACCAACAAGATAACCAACAGACGCTGCATGCGCCGCTCTTTGCGCATGAGGCTTTTTAGGTGATTTTTCTGTTCAGTTGCCATCTCAAACCTCTGTTAAACCCATAGCTTGCAGATTATGCATGCGCCCCATCTATGGTTTGCACAACGATCACTATTTAGTGAACAGAAATGAGATTGGGTTGCTCTTTTTTAGCCAACCCATTTACGGGCATTACGGAACATGGCCATCCAAGCACCATCTTCACCCCAGGCATCGGGATACCAACTGTTTTGAACAGACCGGAATACCCGCTCGGGATGGGGCATCATAATGGTCACCCGGCCATCGGCTGTGGTCAGGCCGGTAATACCCTGGGGCGAACCATTGGGGTTAGCCGGATAGCTCTCAGTCACCTGACCATAGCTATCCACATAACGCAGTGCTATCAACCCTTCGGCCAAAGCCCGGTCTTGGTGGGCACGGTGGGCAAACTCGACACGCCCTTCACCATGAGCCACCGCAACAGGCATACGGGAACCTGCCATCCCGTTAAGGAAGATCGAGGGGTTTTGGGGAATTTCTACCTGACTAAAGCGGGCCTCGAACTGTTCCGAGTGGTTACGAACAAAACGTGGCCATAGCTCGGTACCAGGAATCAGCTCATGTAAAGTAGAGAGCATTTGGCACCCATTACACACCCCCAGGGCAAAACTGTCCGCACTGTGGAAAAACTGCTGAAAACCATCCCGCAGTTTTGGATTAAACAGAATGGATTTGGCCCACCCTTCACCAGCCCCAAGCACATCACCATAAGAGAAGCCGCCACAGGCGACCAACCCTTTATAGTCTGCCAAGAACCGCTCACCCCCGGCCAATGCCGCCATGGTGACATCCACCGCTTCAAAACCAGCACGGTCAAAAGCCGCCGCCATCTCTACATGTCCATTCACACCCTGCTCACGCAGAATTGCCACAGAGGGACGAGCGCCACTGTTAATATAAGGGGCCGCGACGTTATGCGCTGGGTCAAAGCTCAAACTGGCGTGTAACCCCGGATCCTTAATGTCCAATAAGGCATCATAGGCCTGCTGGGCACATTCGGGGTTATCCCGCAGGCTCTGCAAACGCCAAGAGGTCTCGGACCAAGCCCGGTGCAAACCCACACGGGGCAGATCCAAAATGAGATCATGATCCCGGTGGAAACGCAGTTGGCCATGGGCTGCGACCGTACCAATATCTGTCGCAATACCACAGCAGTTCAGAAGTTTAACCATTTTCTTGGCATCTTCGGCACGAACCTGCACCACCGCACCAAGCTCTTCACTGAACAGGACACCCTCTAGCTGATTACCCAACCCTTGCAGCTGTATATCCAAACCACAGCGCCCTGCAAAGGCCATTTCACATAAGGTGGTAAACAGCCCGCCATCCGAACGGTCGTGATAGGCGAGGATCTTGTCAGCTTCATGCAAAATTTGAATGGTCTGGAAGAACTGTTTCAGGTTATCCGCATCATCCACATCCGGCGGCACATCCCCCATCTGTCCCATAACCTGGGCCAGTGCAGAACCCCCCAGGCGGTTTTTACCTTCACCCAGATCCACCAGGATCAAACGGGTTTCACCCAAATCGGTACGTAGCTGTGGTGTCACCGTCTGGCGTACATCCACCACCGGAGCAAAAGCTGAAATAATCAAAGAGACCGGTGCGGTTACCGCACAGGGGTTCTCCTGCTCATCCTTCCACACCGTTTTCATGGAGAGCGAATCTTTACCTACTGGAATGGAGATCCCCAATGCTGGGCACAACTCCAGCCCCACAGCCTCGACGGTCTCATACAGATTGGCCTCTTCACCCGGATGACCAGCCGGGGCCATCCAGTTGGCCGAGAGTTTGACTCGGCCCAAGTCACCCACACGAGCTGCCGCCATATTGGTCAACGCCTCACCAATGGCCATGCGACCTGATGCTGGGGCATCCAACAAGGCAACAGGGGTGCGTTCACCCATGGCCATCGCCTCACCTTCATACCCCTCATAGCCACGCGCTGTCACGGCAACATCCGCCACCGGTACCTGCCAAGGGCCAACCATTTGGTCACGGGTGACCATACCGGTCACGCTACGGTCTCCAATGGTGATCAAAAAGCTCTTATCCCCAACGGTAGGCAGACGTAAAACCCGGTAACACATTTCACTGAGAGAGAGCCCCTGAGGAATGCGTAACGGGTGGGCCTGACGACGGTGGTGGGTTACATCCCGCGTCATACGTGGTGGTTTACCCAACAGGGTGTTCAGGGACATATCAATGCAGGTTTCACCCGTGAGACGATCGGTCAGGATCAACTGCTCTTCGGTTGTGGCCTCCCCCAACACCGCAAAAGGGCACCGCTCACGCAGACAGATCGCCTCAAACCGCTCACGATCTTCGGGATGAATGGCCAGAACATAGCGCTCCTGGGCTTCATTACACCAAATTTCCATGGGGGACATACCAGGATCTGCATTGTCGATATTACGCAGATCAAAACGTCCACCCACCCCCCCATCATGGATCAACTCAGGCACAGCATTGGAAAGACCACCGGCCCCAACATCATGAATGGATTGAATGGGGTTGCTATCACCCAACTGCCAGCAGCGGTTAATCACCTCTTGGCAACGCCGCTCCATCTCGGGGTTGTCCCGTTGAACCGATGCAAAATCCAACTCCGCATGGGAGCTACCACTGGTCTGGCTGGAGGCCGCGCCCCCGCCTAACCCAATCAACATCGCTGGGCCACCAAGCTGGATAATTAAATCCCCCTCTTTCAGCGGATTTTTCTCCACATGGTCCGCTTTCATATTGCCCAAACCACCCGCAATCATAATAGGCTTATGGTAGCCCCGCACCTCACCTGCGACATCCTGTTCAAAGGTACGGAAGTAACCACACAGGTTGGGCCGCCCAAACTCATTATTAAAGGCCGCGCCACCGATGGGACCTTCCAGCATAATATCCAGTGCTGAGGCGATCCGGTCTGGCTTGCCATATGGCAACTCCCAGGGACGCACCGCACCAGGTAGATTAAGGTTGGAGACGGAAAAACCGGTTAAACCAGCCTTAGGCGAAGAACCACGCCCCGTCGCCCCTTCATCACGGATCTCACCGCCAGAGCCAGTGGACGCACCGGGGTAAGGGGAGATTGCGGTGGGATGGTTATGGGTCTCTACCTTCATGAGAATATGGGTTGTCTCCTCATGAGCCCGGTAGATACCATCTTCGGTATCCGGATGAAAACGTTGACCGGCACTACCCTCAATAACCGAGCTGTTATCCTTATAAGCCACCACGGTACCTTCGGGGGCACGGATATGGGTATTACGGATCATACCAAACAGGGTATTGGGCCGAGACTCCCCATCAATATGCCAGTCGGCATTAAAAATCTTGTGTCGGCAGTGCTCAGAGTTTGCCTGAGCAAACATCATCAGCTCAACATCGGTGGGGTTACGCCCCTCTTCCTGATACTGCTCCACCAGGTAGTCAATTTCATCTTCCGAAAGCGCCAAACCCCAGTCACCATTGGCCCGCTCCAGCGCCACACGGCCCTCCTGCTGCAAGGGCACCTCCCGCAACGCACCAGGGGAGAAGGTCTTGAACATACCCGGCAAGGCATCTGCATCGGTCACCACCTGCTGGATCATCCGGTCATGGATCAGCGGGATAATTTTTTCCACATCCCCATTCATGAGCCCTTCAAAGTGAAAAGCCATACCCCGTTCTAAACGAAGCACCGCCGCCAAGCCACAATGCTGGGCAATATCCGTGGCTTTAGAGGACCAAGGAGAGGTGGTACCAAAACGAGGAATAACCCACAGGTGTGGGGTCACATCCTCTTTATGGCTAAGCTCTTTGGGACCATAGGTGAGCAGTTGGGCCAGTTTAGCCTGCTCCGGTTCATCCAGTGGCCTTTCCAGGCTGGCAAAATGGACAAACCAGGCATCCATGCTTTGTAAATGGGGTACCACAGCCTGACAAGCGTCCAATAACTTATCCAGCCGAAAGCTGGAGTAGGCGCTGCTGCCGTTAAGCGTCAATACGTGGGTTGCGTCCATGGGATGCTCCGTGCTGCGAGGTACCGGGTTGGAAAAGAGGTGCATAGGCTAGCCTAAAGTGTATAAAATTTCAGCCCCAAAGCGGTGAATGATGCGGATAAATTTAAGCACCATGGATGTCTTATCTGGTAAGGGGTGGATGCGCGCCAAAGGGCTTGGGAGAAAACCGTAATCCACCCTCTACTAAACAGACCCTTTATTTACCGTTTATTCAGTAACTTAACCTTAAAAAAGAGAACAAAGGTACCCTATTCAGCTCGGTCGGCTGATGATTGATCCCATAGGACAGGCAAAAAAAGACCCTGTACTTAAAACCGACAGAAAGGTGGAACAGGCGCCACAGCCTGCCTTTTTCATGGCATTAGGCCAGCCAATCGCTTCATACGCCAAGCCCAATCCCCTCCTTTTGTACTTGGGCTCATCGCTGCTTTTAACCTTGGCCCTTTTATCCGATTAAAGGGTGCCATCTCTGACCCAGGAAAAACCATGGATAACCTGTTTATTGTCGATGCCTTTAGCAGCCAGCCTTTCGGTGGTAACCCTGCCGCAGTCCATCTATTTCCTGAAAAGGAAGAAGAGACCTGGATGCAAGCCTTGGCCGGAGAGATGAACCTGAGCGAGACCGCTTTTGTCAGCCGCCAGGGTGCAGATTTTGGTCTGCGCTGGTTTACCCCAACTCTTGAGGTCGATCTGTGCGGGCACGCAACCTTGGCCGCAGCGCACATCCTATGGCAACAGGGCATACTGAAGACTCAGGAAACCGCCCGCTTTCATACCCGCAGCGGTTTATTAACCTGTACCCGTCAAGGGGATTGGATTGAGATGGATTTTCCGGCAGAACCAGCACACCCCTGCCCAAAACCAGAAGCCTTGCTGAAAGCCTTGGGGATAACGGCAGGCCGCGTGTCGCGCAGTCGTATGGATTATCTGGTATGTCTTGACGATGAAGCGTTGGTACGAAGCCTAACCCCGGATATGAACGCCCTAAAAGAGATTGAAACTCGGGCCGTCATCGTCACCGCCCAAGCGGAAACAACTGAACACGATTTTGTATCCAGACTGTTTGCCCCCGCAGCCGGTATACCTGAAGATCCGGTGACCGGTTCAGCCCACTGCACCTTAGCGCCTTACTGGGGCCCTATATTGGGTAAACGGGAGATGGTCGGCTATCAGGCTTCGAGGCGGGGTGGAGAGGTTAAGGTGTGCGTGCAAGATAATCGGGTCATCTTAAGCGGTCAGGCTGTCACGGTGGTTGCCGGTCGGCTATCCGCATAAAAACACCTTACTCCCTGTACCCATACCATCTGGATGGGAAAGGCCCACCACATGATCAATGCCCTATGCGGGGGGCTGTTTCA
Source organism: Magnetococcus sp. PR-3 (assembly GCF_036689865.1). Taxonomy (NCBI): domain Bacteria; kingdom Pseudomonadati; phylum Pseudomonadota; class Magnetococcia; order Magnetococcales; family Magnetococcaceae; genus Magnetococcus; species Magnetococcus organivorans. The sequence continues at coordinate 7,386 of NZ_JBAHUQ010000040.1, read as the reverse complement.
CCAACCCTCCACCCTAATGGGTCATATGATCGACCGAGTGACTAAAATGCGTATGGAGCAGATCCATAATCGAGCGGACCACAAGAACACCCAAGAGAGCCAAGCCACCAAAAAACATAAGGTACCAAAGTGTGGCCAACATGGTGCACCTCCTCTAAGCAAAGCTTGTGACAGGTGATTACACGTAAGTATAACATGATTTCCTAATATTTGTATCGTCACATATAAGTTTTTGCCTGAGAGTTTTTTCTCTTTGGCCCCTGGTCTCACCGAACCACCATAAAAAAAGGGGGTTTCCAGAAGAAACACCCTCTCTCTTTCAACATGATCATCACACCTTTACTTCTCAGGTATGGCATTCCGCTGTAACCAAACCTGTAATAGACGTTCATCCTCTTTATCCAACTTCGCCATGGGTTTCATCGCTTTGAGCTGTGCTGGCCACTGCTTGACTCTATATTTATCTGGCGCATAAGGTTGATGACACTGCCCACAAACCAGATCATTTAACCGCGCAGCATAAGTCCAAATAGCCTGGGGTTTATCACTCAACTTTTCTGGTGACCCCCAGAGGGTAAGGCGAACCTTGGTCCACAGCACACCACTAAGGGTTTGCGTGGTGGATAGGGGTTCTATTTTTTTGGATCCCGCTTTGGTGGTGGATGCCAACAGCTGCGGACGATCAGGAGCAAGGTAGATCTGTCGGGATTTACCAGCCTTACGCCAGCCTTCCAAGGTCAACGCGACACGTGCATCCTCTCGTTTGGCCACCTTCATGACCGTACCGACCAAAACTACAGCTTGGGCTTTTCCGCCCTGCTTCTCTCCATACATTTTTAGCGTACCTAGGGCCGCAACATGCTGATCAACACTGGGCTGAGTGCGGTGCTCCAGCATGGCTTGATGCGCCGCTTCTAACGCAGGTTTAAGCTTGGGCTTTTGGTGGGCAATGCCTTTGTGGCAATCAATACAGGTTTCACCATTTGCCAAGGCACGTTTATGTCCAGCCTGCGCCCGACTGTTCTGTTTGGATGCCACCATCCCCTCCATACGATGGCAACTCCGACACTCTCGGGAGTCGTTACCACGCATTTCTGACCAAACACGTTCAGCCAAAACCAAACGTTTCTCCTCTAACTTGGCGGGGGTCGCAATACTGCCTTTAAAATGGTAATAAATCTCTTTACTTGCATGGATCTTACGGATCAATTTAGGCAACCAACCCTTTGGAACATGACAGTCCGCACAAACCGCCAACACACCACTACCATTACCTGCATGGGCCGAGTGGGTGTACTCATCATAAAGTGGTTGCATCTCATGACAGCTCAGACAAAATTTCTCGGTGTTACTAAAGGCCATAAAACCATTAAAAAGCCCCAGTCCACCTGCTCCTGTAAGAATACCCAATAAAATTAAACTGCCCATCTTGTATTTTGCTGGGCGATTGAGCGCTTTTAACCATGCCATCATGAGATCATCTCCCCCTGGATCACCAAACACTTAGCGCATATATTAGCAAACATAAATATGCTATACACCCAAATGAAAATCATTTTTATATGGGTTTCTAAGCTTTTTCATAGACCTAACCTTATTGACATTGATATATCTTTCTGACAAAAATCAACCTTAAACATAAAAATGTTCTGCCAAATACAGGCATGAACAGGGGTATACCGAAATAATCGGATTATGCACAGGCAAACAGGCCAACAGAGCCAAACCTGTGTTTTTGGACGGGTACCGACACCCTGTGCCGATACCTACTCTGGTGATGCAGCACACCTTTATTTGATAGGGGGAGGCCTCCATGCGCCCATCAGTTTGGACCATTCAACGATTGATAGCATTTACCTTGACCACCCTGTTTTTTACACTCCTGGCACCCACAGCCCAAGCCACCATGGTGGAGGAAAAACAGGTCCCCATTAATCACATCAGTGCCGAGACCTGTAAAGCCTGCCATGAGGGCATTTATAAACAGTGGAAAGGCTCTATGCATGCGCAAAGCACAGCAGCCAAAGATCCCATTCATAACGCCTTTTATCGCAAAGTGATTGGGGACCCCAACCAAGAAGATCTACGCACCAAAAAAGGGACGTATCCTGTCTGTTTAAAATGCCATGTACCCAACTTGGCGGTGGAAGGCAAAACCAAACTGGATGCCAACCCTGTGTATGCAGAAGGGGTAAACTGTGTGGCGTGCCACCGTATTAAGGCTTTTAAAGGCATACGCAAACCCGGCAAGCCAGGCTTAACCCTTGGTATTGATGCCTATGAGTTAGGCAATACCCTCTCAGGACCCAGCGGTATTCTACCCAGTGGTGGTGGTGACGATCTGGACAACCTGGAAGGCATGGATGAGGCAGCCAACCCTCATTTGGAAGCCAGCAAAGGTCTGTTCCTACCCCTTGAGGGCAAAAACCGACTGTTCCGTACGGCAGATGCCTGCATGGGTTGCCATGATCAGCGCAACAATGGCCATGGCGTCCCCCTCTGTCAGACCGGTAATGAGTATAATATGGGTGCGTCCAAGGTGACCTGCCAAACCTGCCATATGCCCAATACCGATGGTGTCGCCAACCACGATATGGGCGGTGGGCACAACATGGGCATGCTCAAACGTGCTGTCATACTGGATCTAGATGTCAAACAAACAGGGCCTCAACTACTGACCCAGATCTATCTGGAGAACCTGCAACCCCACAGCATGCCAACAGGGGCACCCTTCCGGAATATGTTCTTGACGGTAACGGCATTCAATGCAGATGGGGATGAGGTGTGGAAAAGCACCAAGGGCCACCCCTCCAAGGATGACCCCAATGCTTATTTCCACCTGGTTCTGCTGGATGGCAAAGGTAAGCCGACGATCCCCCCCAAAGCCAAGGGTGTGGGTCCTGATAGCCGTTTAAAGCCCTTTGAAAAACGGATGCTAAACTACCAGATCCCTGCCCAAAATGTGGCCTCCATACGTGCTGAACTGCACTACAATCTGCTGTGGCCCGGCATCAACAAAGCGATGGCCAAAGTACTGCCAGAAGATGTCCGTGAAGCCAAGCTGATTGCCCATGCACAGTGGAAGAGCAACTAATCCACACTTTAAGAGGGGGCTGGTAGACAACCAGCCCCCTACCCAACCCCCTCCCCTTTGGTGGAACTTCATCCTCCACACCTATCTCCAAAGAAGAGCAATCTCATTCTCTAACCCAATGCATCACCTATAAGCCGCCCCCCACACGCAGGCAAGACACGCTCAACTATAGGTTTAGACAACATTATTCATAAGTCATTATTTCTATTTGAAAATGCCATTATCCAAACGGCCATATGCATTGTAGAATGGTTATGGGGAGTATATGGGTGGATAGCGCGTGGAGGAGGCCACTATGGGTATACCTCGAAGCTATATGATCACCATGGTGCTAGGTCTATGCTGGCTCAGCAGCGCCCCAGCTGTGTTTGCTCAAAATCTGCTCGCCGAGTACTGGACCTTTGATCAATACACCCAACAGAACCCACAACTCCAGAGCCGACAAAAAAATTTCTCCTTGCGGGTTCAACACCCCGCTCAAGCACAGCGCAAGCCCCTAAAAAGACCTGTACGCATTGCCATGATCTACCCTGGCTTGCAGAGTTCGGATTATTGGCGCCGCAGCCAAACCTCCTTTGAGGCTCGCCTTAAAGAACAGGCCCTGCCCTATACGTTAGACGCCCACTTTACCAAACCTGAAACAGAGGTCCCTAAACAGGCCGCTCTACTGGCCCGAGCCCTCTCAAAAGACCCGGACTATCTTATTTTCACCCTGGATGTCTTGCGCCATCGCGGCATGATTGAACGTATTCTCAGCCGTGACCGGCCCAAGGTTATTCTACAAAACATCACCACCCCTCTGCGCGCCTGGGATGGCTACCAACCCTTTATGTACGTGGGGTTTGACCATGCATTGGGCACCCAACTGCTGGTTCAAGCCTACACCCGCCTATTAGGAAAAAAAGCCCGTTATGCCCTGCTCTATGGGTTACCAGGGTATGTAAGCTCCATGCGGGGGGATACTTTCCGGCAGGGGTATGGGGAACATTACGCGACCAACCCATCCCAACCTATGGCTGCTTACTACACAGGGTTTAACCGTAAAAAAGCGGCCATGGCCACCCATGAAATTTTACAATTAGCCGAGCAACCTGAGTTTATCTTCTCCTGCTCCACCGATATCGCCTTAGGGGTTGTGGACGCACTAAAAAGCGCTCCTCCTACCAAGCCTATTCTCACCAATGGTTGGGGGGGCGGTGAGAATGAGCTAAAAGCACTGCAGGCTGGAACACTGGCCATGACGGTGATGCGCATGAATGATGATAATGGTGTCGCCATGGCAGAGGCCATTGCGTTGGATCAGCAGGGAGCGGGTGACCAAGTACCCACCATCTTTTCCGGGGAGATAGTCCTTATAACCCAACAGACCAGCCAAGCTGCCATTGATACCTTACGTGAACGGGCCTTTCGCTACTCAAACCATGCCCCCTCAACCACGCGTGGCACGCCATGATGATTTGCCTCTCATTACATAGGCAGAGCCATGACTAAATTGCGCACAGGCCTTATACCCTTGCTGCTATTGGTTAACCTGGGCGGGTTAATCCTGGTTGCAGCAATTGTGTTTGGTATGACCATCCATACGGCGCAAACCATCTTGAAACAGCAGATTGAAGATGTCTTTGATCAGCACTTGGTCATTGCAGAATCCTACCTAAACAACCAACTCCACGCGATCCGGCAGGTACTGTCCGGTACCGTTCGGCACCCGACCCTGTTGTCCGCAGTCAAAAAAAATCAACAGAGCGCGGCCAAACTTAAGCTGGAGGAGCTGTACGCCTCCACCGCGGTACAACAGCTGGACCATCTGGCCATACACCACCATCAACAGCCTAACTGGGTAACAACCAGTGTTTATCCCCTGGGCGATCACACCCCCCTACAACAGCCTATTGATCAAGCACCTGGGCAATGGTCTTTGACCACACCCCTTGGCAAAAATCCCTTACTGGTGGTTTGGGAGCCTTTAATTTTGCCTGAAACTGGCCGGGTACTGGGTAAACTCATGGGGGGCATTACCATCTATGACAACCTCCCCCTGCTGCGCCAACTGCGTAGTGCTCTTAATGTACCGGGGTTGGCCCTGTTTCATTTTCAACAAATGGCGGTCGCTTATCCCCCCAAAGGAGAGATCAAAACCCTGATGGGCATACCCGCACTTTTAGAGACGGTTGAGGCGGAAAATATGAATGGCTTTGTCATCGCCCGCCGACCTCTACGTATTGATGGTAGGGAGACCTCTCTACATTTGATGATTGCCATTCCTGATGCCTCCTTCTCCGAGCTCCGTCATGCCGTGTGGCGCAATGTTCTGTATACCGGGATCGCGGTTCTGTTGGTTGCCATGGCCATGCTGTGGGTGATCTTACGCTTTTTTGGTCATGGCCTGCGCTCATTGATGAATTTCAGCCAAAAGGTCAGCAAGGGCAAACCGGATGTACGCTATCACCCCACCTTGGTCCAGGAGTTTAACGAGGTCGGGTGGATGCTGCAGGATATGGTGGATACCCTGACGGAGAAACAGAGCCAGATCGAAGCCCTTATCAGCAACGCCCAATCGGTTATCTACATGAAGGCCCCCGATGGCTCCTACCTATTGATCAATACCCTCTATGAGCAGCTGTTTCATATTAAACAAGCGGATATCCTAGGAAAAACCGACTTTGATCTACACCCAGCTGAGATCGCCAAACAGTTTAGGGACAATGACCAACTTGTTTTACAGCAAGCCAAACCGATTCAGTTCGAAGAGCAGGCACCTGGGCCAGAAGGCACCCATACCTACCTCTCTAACAAATTTCCCATTCTAGATGCCAAAGGGCGGGTGTTTGCCATCTGTGGAATCTCGACTGACATTACAGGCATTAAACGTCTGGAACAGGCCTTACGTCAGGCCAAAGATGAAGCTGAAATTGCCAACCGAGCAAAAAGTGAATTTCTTGCGGCCATGAGCCATGAAATCCGCACACCGCTCAATGTGGTTATTGGCATGGGGGATCTACTTTTAGAAGCAGACTTACCCCTTGAGCATCAACATGTTGTTGAAAAAATGCAAACCGCGGGTGCGGCGGTACTGGAACTGATCAACAACATTCTGGATCTCTCCCGTATTGAAAGTGGTTGTTTTACCCTGGAGCAATCCCCCACCGATATTCACCATCTTCTGGAAGAGGTTACCTCTGTCATGTCCATTGGGGCAGAGAGCCGGGGTTTGGCCTTTCATACCCACATTGCGCCGGATGTACCACAGTGGATACTGGGGGATGTCAGCCGTCTCAGGCAGATCTTGATCAACCTGGCCGGTAACGCCATTAAATTCACAGAAGAGGGGAAGATCTCTTTATCCCTGCAGATAAGCCAAGAAAACAGCTTACATCTGGCCATTAAAGATACCGGGATCGGGATTGAAGCCAGCGCACAATCCATCATTTTTGAAATCTTTAGCCAGGCAGACTCCAGCATGACACGCCGGTTTGGGGGGAGTGGCCTGGGATTGGCCATAGTCAAACGTTTGGTTGAGATGATGCAGGGCACCATTGAGGTTGAAAGCACCGTAGGGCAAGGCAGTGTTTTTCATGTTTACTGGCCTATCCACTTATGCCAAGCGCCAGATCCAACCTTTAATATCCAACCGCCACCATCTGAAACAGAGCCGTTAGCCGCTATTCATCTACTGCTGGTCGAGGATTCGGAAGATAACCGTAATTTGATCCAAACCTACCTACGTAAACAGACCCATATCACTTTGCAGGAAGCCCACAACGGCCAACAGGCTATTGATGCGGTCAAGGAGCAGCGTTTTGATTTGATCCTTATGGATATTCAAATGCCCATTAAGGATGGCCTAACCGCCACCCGTGAAATTCGCCTATGGGAGAAATCCCACCAACAGGCACCCACCGTCATTATCGCCCTAACAGCCCATGCCATGAATGAACATCGACAGATCGCTTTTGATGCAGGGTGCAACGCCTACCTAACCAAACCCATCAAAAAAAAGGTGCTTCTGCAAAACATCGCCCAATATACAACCGGCAGATCCCCCCTTACCCCTCACACCCCGCCCCCCCTACCAAAGGGTTGAAGGCTCACCAGTGCTATCCCTCTATTTTGGCCACCATCATTTTCCACATCCCTTCAAGGTAGGGCCATGTTGATCACCCTAGTCTGATCAAGATACCGTTGTTTGAGCGCGTGATAGCGGGACAAAAGACGCTATGCCCCCTTTAAGGTCAGAGCGATAACCTGTTTTTTGGCGGCACACCTCTCCATGTCATAGCCCCCCCCTATGT